>CAXMMZ010000041.1:0-2669 GCA_964194565.1 Arenicellales bacterium | reverse complement strand
ACTCGAGGAAATGGACATGCTGGGCGACGTGTTCGCGCACGAGTAACCGCCGCAGAGGCGCAGCGATTCGGAAATGGACCCTCGCCGGCCGCGGTGGCAATCGTTGCGGCTGATAGTGCTAATGAGCATATCGGTCGGATTAATGATTATCGATCATCGGTACGAGAACCTGTCCTATTTTCGTTCGGCCGTGGCGCTGGCCGTTAAACCATTGCACGAGCTGTCGGCATTACCGGCGCGTTTCGGGACCTGGCTGGACCGGGCATCGCGCTCCCATATGGATGTGCGCGACCACTACGACCGGCTGCGCGGCGAGCATATCGTGCTCAAATCCCGCCTGCAGAAGCTCGAAGCATTGGAGGCCGAGAACCGGCGCCTGAATCGCTTGTTGGCGGCGTCGCGCAAAGTCGGCGAGGAGGTGCTGCTGGCGCAGCTCATCGAAGTCAGTCTGGATCCGTTTACCCATAAAGTCCTCATCAATCGTGGCGTTCGCGATGGCGCCTACGGTGGACAACCCGTCATCGATCCGGACGGCGTAATCGGCCAGATCACCCACGCGACGTTGTTTACGAGTTCGGTCACGTTGTTGACCGACCAAAGCCATGCGATTCCGGCGCAGATTCGGCGCAATGGTCTGCGTGTCGTGGTCTACGGGCTCGGTGTGCCCGACCGGTTGAGTATTCCGTATCTCGCCCAGGATGCGGATATCCGTGATGGCGATATCTTGGTCACATCGGGTATGGGCGGCCGGTTTCCGCCGGGATATCCCGTGGCTCGAGTGACTGAGATTGTTAAGGATCCGAACGAGCCGTTTCTGAGAGTGACCGGTATGCCGGTGGCGCGCCTCGACTACACACGCGATGTTTTGCTGGTCTGGCAAGTTGCCCCAGACGACGCCGACCCGGCGCAGGACGAACCGGGCACCGAGAATGGTCAGGCTGAGGCCGCGAGCGATAACGCGGTGCAAAGTGCCGATGACGGTGGTTAGCCTGGATATTTCACCAGGGCGGACCATGCACCCAGAATATTCTAGAAATTTAACCTGGTCATCCCGCATACTAAGGGTCTCGGCCCGCGCACTGTTTGCCCTGTTCGAATTTAGGAAAAACCGGGCGTCGTATTCGGTGCGACCCCGCTTGATCAATAACTACGGCTATGCATCGGCGTACGATCGCACCGACTACTCAGCCCGATTTCGCTTAAGATCCGAATCCTTCATGAAATATCCAGGCGGGCTACTTACGCGACATGCAGATTAGCGCCTACACGACCGGCCCGAGGATTCGCGGCTGGATCATACCCATAAGTTTTGCGCTGGCGCTGTTGCTCATGGCGATGCCGTTACCAGCGTGGGCCGTGCCGTACCGGCCGGACTGGGTCGGCATCGTACTGATTTACTGGTGCATCGCCGTGCCGCATCAGGTAGGGGCCGGGGTCGGCTGGAGTGTAGGGATCGTCATGGATGTGATGCAGTTCACGCTGCTCGGACAAAACGCGTTGTCAAAGACGGCGCTCGCGTTTTTGGCCAACCGGTTTCACCTCAGGATTCGTATGTATCCAATTTGGCAACAATGTGCGGTCGTGTTTTTGTTGTTGTCGATCGATATCGGATTGGTGACGTGGGTGCACGGCGTCGCTAATAACATCGAGGTCGGTTGGCTGGCGTGGTGGCCGGCGGCCACGAGTATGTTGATCTGGCCGTGGTTGTTTATCATTTTGCGCGACGCCCGGCGCCGCAGCTACATTCGCTAGCCCATGGCAGAACTTACAATTCGGGATTATTTGCGCGAGACCAGCATTATCCAGTCGCGCCTGATTGCGGCGTTAGTGGTGGTGGTGATCGGTACCCTCGTGCTGGTGGCCCGGTTGGCGTATTTGCAAGTCGTGAATCACGGCCATTACGCCACCTTGTCTCTGAATAATCGAATTCACTTGATACCACTGCCGCCGGTCCGTGGCACGATTTACGATCGCAACGGCATGGTATTGGCGCAGAATTTTCCGATCTACAACCTTGAGGTGACCCCGGATCAAGTCGAGGGCATGGCGCAAACCGTGGACGAGCTTGCGCAATTGATCCACGTCGGGGACGACGACCTGGAGGTGTTTCAACACAAGGTCAAGCGGCGCCCGGGGTTTGAGCCTCAGGTTCTGCGTTATAACCTCGCCGACGACGAAGCGGCACGGTTTTCGATCAATCAGTACCGGTTCCCGGGGGTGCGATTACAAGCCCGATTGCAGCGATATTACCCATACCGGGAACTCACGAGTCATGTGGTGGGCTATGTGGGCCGGATCAGCGAAACCGATCTCGGGCGCATAGATCGTACCGCGTACCGCGGTACCGACTATATCGGCAAGCTCGGATTGGAGGCACACTACGAGGGTACATTGCTCGGCAAAGTCGGATTCGAGCAGGTCGAGACCAATGCCCACGGGCGGGTGGTGCGGCAGTTGTCGCGCACCCCTCCGGTGGCCGGTAAGAATCTGCATTTGAGCTTGGATATCCGTCTGCAGCGTGCGGCTACCGAGGCACTGGGTGAGTACCGCGGGGCGGTCGTCGCAATCGAACCCGCGACCGGCGGTATTCTGGCGTTTGTAAGTAAACCATCCTATGACCCGAATCTGTTCGTGAACGGTATCGACGAGGCGGCATACGTCGAATTGCG
>CAXMMZ010000040.1:0-3577 GCA_964194565.1 Arenicellales bacterium | reverse complement strand
AAATTTCGCTCGTGCAAAGTGCTCACTGTATGGAACTGATTCGCGGTTCATACAACCTACTGCCGAGACACCGCGGTTGTGTCGCCTCGATCGGCAACTACGACGGCGTGCATCGCGGGCATCAGGCCATCATCGCGCAATTGCTGGAGCACGGTCGCGGGTTTGACACCCCGGCCACGATCATTACTTTCGAACCGCATCCGCAGGAATATTTTGCGGGCGAGCATGCGCCGCCCCGGCTGATGCGGTTCCGCGATAAATTGGAAACGTTGGCGGCGCTGGGCGTCGACCGAGTCGTTTGCCTACGCTTCGACGGTCGCCTCGCCGAGACCAGCGCCGAGGAGTTTGTGCAGCGAATTATCATCGACGGCATCGGTGTTCGGCACCTCGTCGTTGGCGACGATTTCCGCTTCGGCAAGGGTCGGCGCGGCGACATCGAACTGTTGCGGCGCATGGGCGAGCGCGCCGGATTTGGCGTTACCCATACCGATACCTATTACGTCGCCGGCGAGCGGATCAGTAGCTCGCGGATTCGACGCCACTTAGCCAATGGCGAGTTTGACGCCGCTGCGGAGCTGTTGGGGCGGCCGTTTCAGATCGCCGGCCGAGTGATTCATGGTGACAAGCGTGGCCAGCAGTGGGGATTCCCCACTGCGAATTTGGCCATTCGCTTTCACCATGCACCAGTGCAAGGAATATTTGCCGTGCAGGTCGACGGCTTGGATGGCCGCAGTCTGCCGGGCGTTGCGAGCTTGGGTACACGCCCGACGGTAGACGGCAAGAAACTGTTGCTTGAAGTCTTCGTGTTTGACTTCGACCGCTCGATCTACGGCGCGCGAATTCGCTTGAGTTTCCTGCACAAACTCCGCGACGAAGTGCATTATCCGAGTATCGATGAATTGCGGGCGCAGATCGGTCGTGACGTCGCGGCGGCGCGACGTTATTTCGAAACTGACGGTCCGTTAAACCATTCAATGTCATAGTTTATCGAAAAAACAACGGTTTAATGGCACAATCCTAATGAGAAATATTAATACGTTATCACGCACTCGAGCTGCGATTGCAACCGCCAATCACCGTAAATGACGGACTATAAGCACACCCTGAACCTGCCTAATACGGCGTTCCCGATGCGGGCCAACCTCGCTCGCCGCGAACCCGAATTGCTCGCGCAATGGGAACAGATGGACATCTATGCGCGCCTGCGCGAAACCGGTGGTGGACGCAAAAAATATATCCTGCACGACGGTCCGCCGTACGCGAACGGTTCCATTCACATCGGTCATGTCGTCAATAAAGTCCTTAAAGACATTGTCGTAAAGTCAAAGACACTAAGCGGATTCGATGCACCGTACGTGCCGGGATGGGACTGCCATGGTTTGCCAATCGAGCACGAAATCGAGAAGCAGCTCGGCCGCAATGCATACCGCGCCGATCCGAAAGCGTTCCGAGCGGCGTGCCGGAAATTTGCCGGCGAGCAGATCGATGGCCAGCGCGCCGACTTCATTCGTCTCGGAGTGATCGGCGATTGGTACAACCCGTATCTGACGATGGCGCCGCAAACGGAAGCGAGTATCGTTCGTGCGTTAGCACGAATTTCCGCTAATGGCCACCTACACCACGGCTTGATGCCGGTGTATTGGTGTGCCGATTGCGGTTCGGCGCTAGCCGAGGCCGAGGTCGAATATCAGGACAAAAAATCGCCGACGGTGGACGTGCGGTTTCCCGCGCAAGATCCGGAGGCATTGAGCCAAGCGTTTGGTGTGACGCCCAGTGATGCCGCACTCAGTGTCGTGATTTGGACCACGACGCCGTGGACGCTGCCGGCCAATCAGGCGGTGGCACTGCACCCGGAGCTCGAGTACGCGTTAGTAGAAGCGGTTGCGGTGTCGGGCGCGCCCGAGCGATTCATCGTTGCCGCAGAACTCGTCGAGGCGTGTATGCAGCGCTACGCAGTGCCGTCGCATTCGGTATTGGCGACAGCCAGCGGCGCAGCGTTGGCGGGGCACACGCTACAGCATCCATTCTACGAACGTACGGTACCGTTGGTGTTGGCCGAACACGTCACGCTCGAAGCCGGCACCGGCGCCGTGCATACCGCACCCGGCCACGGCCAGGAGGATTTCGAGCTCGGCCGTCAATACAGTTTACCGGTCGAAAACCCGGTCGGCCCGGACGGCGCGTTTTTAGCAGACACCCCGTTGTTCGGCGGTGAGAATGTATTCGCGGCCAACGACCATGTCATGGATGTGCTCGAAGAGCATGGACACCTCGCGCACCGCGGCCGCATCGAGCACAGCTACCCGCATTGCTGGCGGCACAAGACTCCGATTATTTTCCGTGCGACTTCGCAATGGTTTATCAGTATGGATCGCACCGGGCTGCGCCGCACCGCGCTCGAGCGCATCGCGCAGGTGCGTTGGTATCCGCAATGGGGCCAGGCGCGCATCGAAGGCATGGTGGCGAATCGCCCGGATTGGTGCGTATCGCGGCAACGGGTCTGGGGTGTCCCGATTGCGATGTACGTGGATAAACGCAGCGGTGCGCCGCATCCGGACACGCCGCAGTTGATGGAGCAGGTCGCGCAGCGCGTCGAGCGCGAAGGCATCGACGCATGGTTTGATTTGGACGATGCCCAATTGCTCGGTGCAGAATCCGAACACTACGAAAAGGTTACCGATATTCTCGACGTGTGGTTCGATTCCGGTTCGACCCATGCCAGCGTGCTCAACCATCGCCCGGAATTGGCGAATCCGGCCGATATGTACCTGGAAGGATCGGATCAGCACCGCGGTTGGTTTCAGTCGAGTTTGCTGGTGAGCGTCGCTATGACCGGTGAGGCGCCGTATCGCAGTGTGTTGACCCACGGCTTTACCGTCGACGGCAACGGCATGAAGATGTCGAAATCGCGGGGAAATGTGATTGCACCGCAAAAGATCATCGACACGCTGGGCGCGGATATTTTGCGATTATGGGTCGCTGCGACGGATTACCGGGCTGAGATGAATATCTCCGATGAAATTCTCAAACGTATGTCGGAGTCCTACCGGCGCATCCGTAACACGGCGCGGTATATGTTGGGTAATCTAGCCGATTTCGATCCGGCGACGATGTTGCCGGGCGACGAGTTGCTCGCGCTGGATCGTTGGGCGATCGATTCGGCCGCGGCGTTACAGCGCGACATCGTCGCGGCTTACGACGAGTTCAACTTTCATGTGATCTATCAAAAGTTGCATCAGTTCTGTGTCGTAGAGATGGGCGGTTTCTATCTCGATATCATTAAGGACCGATCGTATACGATGCGCGCCGACAGCCGTGGTCGGCGCTCGGCGCAAACCGCGATGTACCACATACTCGAAGCGCTGGTACGATGGCTCGCGCCCATCTTAAGCTTTACGGCGGAAGAAGTGTGGCAACACATGCCCGGCCGGCGCGGCGACTCGGTATTGCTCACCACTTGGTATGACGGCTGGCCGGAGTTGCCGGCAGATAGCGGTGTCATCGGCGGTGATGACTGGCGGCAAATTATTGCGGTGCGCAACGCCGTGAACCGCGAACTCGAAACTTTACGCGCCGG
>CAXMMZ010000039.1:0-3563 GCA_964194565.1 Arenicellales bacterium | reverse complement strand
TATCGCGGCATGGGCGCGGAACTCACCAACGAGATCACGATGGTGGAAGCCGACATGGAACGTTTTGTGAATTTCGATAACGAGTTCACGGGGCGACAAGCCACGCAAAATTCAAAACAACAAGGCGCACGTATTCAATTGGTGTATATGACCGTCGATGCCGACGACGCCGAGGCGCGCGGCAACGAGCCGATATTCGCGGATGGGAAGTCCATCGGTGTGTCCACGAGCGGCGGGTATGGGTATTCAGTGGGTAAGAGTATCGCGTTTGCGTATGTCGGTCCGGCGTTTGCGGAAGCGGGGACGGAGCTTGAGATCGAAATCTTGGGAAAGCGGTGTGGTTGCCGGGTGGAAGCGGAGCCGCTCTGGGATCCGGGGAATGAGCGGTTGCGGGTTTAACAAAGATAAATGTGATTGTTTGACGGCGGCGTTCGCTTCGCTCATTCCGCCCTACGGTGGAGGGGATCGTCGTAGTGGTTGGTGATTGCTCAACAGCGAGACAGGCGTGGCGCCCCACCATCGGTTATGTCGCGGCCATAGAACAGATGGTCGACGCCGGCCCAATACGCGGCGGCATCGCACATCGGACACGGCGGTGACGACGAATACATAACACACCCCTGTAAGTGGCGCGTGCCGAGCCGGCGGGCCGTATCGCGAATGGCTTCGGTTTCGGCGTGCGCGGTGGGGTCACCGTTCACAATTACGCGGCTCGGCGCTTGCCCGACTACACGACCGTCGCGAACTAACATCGCGCCGTAGCCTTGGTCGCCGGATTGAGTAGCGAGTTGCTGCATCTCGAAAGCGCGTTGCATGAAACTTTGCGGGGTCGCGTGTTGTGGCTGCACGATGGGTCCACTGCTGTCAACGGCGTGTGCGGCCGGTAGCGCGAACGCGGGAAGCAATCCCAGCGACCGTATCAGCGTGCGCCGGCCAGGATTTTGATGCTCATTCATGTGGCTGTTCATGTCATTCCTATTCACATTTGTTGCAAAAAATAACGCCGGATTTCGCTTACGCTCTATCCGGCCTACGGGTACTCCCCCCGAAGCTCGGCCGATATAATAACGAGAATGCTTTAGAGTCGACACAGCGCCCCCCTAATTCCACTCAATCCAAATGTTATGAACAACAAACAGAACGATTCGTACGATGTCGATCCGCGGCTGGCAGCGGTGTATTCACCCGGCGGCGATCACCGTGCGGTGTATGACAAATGGGCGAAGCATTACGACGCTGAGCTTACCGACGAATTGGGTTATGTCGCAGACCGCGAGGCATGCGCGGTGTTTGCATCGATCGTGACTGACCGCGACGCGCGCATTCTCGATGCGGGATGCGGCACCGGATTGGCGGGTGCAAGACTCGCGACTGTGGGGTTCTCGGACCTTCACGGCGTTGATTTCTCCGAAGCGATGTTGGAGGTCGCACGCTCGCGCGAGGCCTATGCTTCGCTCACGACGCACGACCTCACGAAGCCGTTGCCCGAGGGTCCACCGTACGATGCCGCGTTGTGTGTGGGCGTGTTCGCATTCGGGCCGCTGCTCGCGCCACACATTCATCATATTGTCGATGCGGTGAAACCGGGCGCTCCCGCGATTATTACCATCAACGGCAAAGCCTGGACCGAGATGAATTGGCAGGGTGCAATCGACGACGCGGTACGCCGCCACGGCTTCACTATCGAACAAATCGTATCGATTCCCTACCTCGTGACGCAAAACATCGACGGCCGAGTGCTCGTGTTGCGGCGCCCGATCTGAGGTGTGTTATTTTGAACTCAGCGCAATCCGCCATGAATTAATCAGAGGTCCCCGACTCCTTGCGTTTGCCGGGGCTCGGATCCGCGCTATGATGAATCGATAGCGTTTGGGTAATCTCGATGACGACTTCTACTACGCAGAACGATCGCAGCGATGCCGCAAGTGTCGCGCGTCGTCCCGACGCTCTATTGAGCCGCGACGACACGGCCCGGCTCAGCGTGCGTTCGGACGCGATTGGGCTCGCTTATTTTTTTGGACATTTCGGATTGATCGGCCTGGGTGGATGGCTGACTTGGCAGACATTCCCGAGCATCGCGAGTTACGTTCCGGTGCAGAAACGCGGTTTGATGGTTATCGAAGCGCGGATACTGATGGCACTTTATGGGGCGATCATCATTGCCGCGGTCGTCACGGGGTTCGGCCTTGGTGATTTGCTGGCTCATACCGCGGCTTCTCGGAGAACCGATCCAACGCATCGTCCGGGTAGCCGAACATGTCGGTTGCGAAGAGTCGCCGGACCTGCTCAACAATACCCGCACCACATTGACCTACGGTTGGCTCAGCGCCATCGCTTGGCAGATGCCGTACCACGCCGAGCACCACCTGTTCCCGAATGTGCCGTTTCATCAACTCCCCGCGCTGCACCGGCCGGTGGCTTCGAAAATCATCGTCGAACCGCACGGCTACCTCGCGGGGCAACGCAACATCATCACGATGCTGCGCTCGCCGCATAAGGGACAAATAAGACCGGGGAGTTCTACAGCGACTCCGATGCTGTGAGCGCCGTGCTGAGGCAACCCTAACGGCACGGCTCGGCGCCTTCCACGCAAAACTATTGATAAGGAGGGGACACATGAAAATGTCAATTGGCACAGGATACAGCAACAACGTAGACGGATATGAAGCGGGGTTGGAGGCGGCGATCGCGGTGCACAATCAACTGCAAGCGGATGCCCCTGATTTCGTGTTTGTCTTCTCCATGATTGGGCATGAGCAGGAAGATATCCTCGATGCCGTCGCTGAGAAATTCGGCGATGTGCCCATGAGTGGTGCTACCTACGAAGGTATCATCGGGCGAGGTTATGCGGATGAAAGCATGTATGGAGTTCAAATCGTTGGGCTCAAGTCCGAGGATGTTCGGTTTCACAATTTTCAAACTGCTAACGCGGTCGAGCGGCCGCTGGAAGCCGGCGAGGAACTTGGACGACGGGTAGCTGAGGTCACAGAACGCGGAAATCGCGTGCTCTTCCTGTTCCCTGATTTCAGAATGAACATCACCCGTCTATTCGAGGGTATCGAGAAGCACTGCAATCTACCGTTCATCGGTGGCACATCTGGTGACAACTTGAAGTTTCAGCAAGCCTATCAATTCCACAATGCACAAGTGACGGAAAATGCGTGTAACGCTGTACTGATGGTCGGCGATTTCGAGTTCATGACCACTGTTACCCACGGGAGCGAACCAATAGGAGATCCACGAATCGTTACAAAATGCGATGGCAATGTTATATACGAAATAGATGGCAGGCCCGCTCTCGATGTTGCCAGTGAAAGCTTAGGTGAAGTGATTACTCCCGAGAACATTGTCTCAGCGATTACGCTCCTGGGGATCGGGTTCAGGACAGAAGCTTCCTCTAATTTTCTATCACCGTACATTGTGCGCGCCTTCCATGGGTTTGATTTCGAAGACAGGTCTTGCCAGGTCCCAACCACAGTGGCCGAAGGGTCAGAGATCCAATTCATGCGCCGAGATCCGATAAGCGTCTTGAATTCGGGCCGCGAGGGGGCAGAGAAGCTCAG
>CAXMMZ010000038.1:0-8042 GCA_964194565.1 Arenicellales bacterium | reverse complement strand
ACGGTTCTCGTTACCATCGCTGCCCTGCATAAGTTGCAGGTAGTCGACTACGATCATTCCCAAGCCGTGTTCGCGGGCCAGACGCCGTGCACGAGTGCGAAGCTCGAGCGGCGTCAACGACGGTGTGTCATCGATATAAATTGGCGCGTCGTTTAACAACCCAAGCGCTGAGGTGAGGCGTGGCCAATCGTCGTCGTTAAGTTTTCCGGTCCGTATTCTATGCGCGTTGATGCGGCCCAACGACGCCAGCATCCGTAATGCGAGTTGTTGACCGGGCATCTCCATACTAAATACCGCAACCGGTAATTTACTTCCGACTGCGGCATTTTCGACGATATTCATCGCCAACGAAGTTTTGCCCATTGACGGGCGCCCGGCAATGATCACTAGGTCAGACGGTTGCAGACCCGACGTTATGTCGTCTAAATCAGAGAATCCGGTTGCGACTCCCGTCACCGGACTGTCTGACGCAAATAGCTCTTCGATACGATCGATAGCCTGACTTAACAGACCCCGTAACGGTGTGAAGCCGCTACCGCGCCGAGAATCCGTTTGTGCGATCTCGAAAACGGACTGTTCGGCAAAATCGAGAATTTCGCCCGGTGTGCGGCCTTCGGTGTTGTAGGCCCGCTCCGCGATATCATTGGACGCGGCGATGAGCTGACGAAGGATTGAACGATCCCGAACAATACGGGCATAGGCGCCGAGGTTTGCGGTGCTGGGTGTATTGCGGGCTAACTGACCGATGTAGGCCAATCCACCGACCGCGTCCAGCTCGCCGTTTTTCTGCAGCCATTCTGAGGCGGTAACGACGTCGACGGGGCTGTTTTCCTCATGCAAGTCACTGATCGCACGAAAAATCTTTCGATGCGATTGAGTGTAGAAGTCACCGGCACTGATCACGTCGGCGATCTCGTCCCATCGTGCGTTGTCTAACAACAATCCCCCAAGTACCGATTGCTCGGCCTCAAGCGCCTGGGGAGGCAGCTTCAGGGATTGGGTCACGCGCTCGGCGGTTGTGGACAAGAATTCTATCCCTCGGCGCGGCTTGCGCCCGGATTGTGGCGGCGCCGCAGCATATGCACTCGGCGACTATTTAGTCGTGCCTGAAAAACGCGGACCGTCGGCGACGTTGCGCTGCGACTTCCGATGCGCATTTACCCTCATGTGGCTTAACTTATGTAATGGCCGCTTCGATTTCTCGGGCGCCTTGCCGACAAGCAAATACGACGCTTTTCAGGAACGACTGCTTACTCCGGTGCCGTATCGCCGCGCTCCGCGGCAATGGATACCTGCACGGTAATCTTAACCTCCGGGTGCACCACGACTTCAATATCGTGATCGCCAATCTGCTTGATGGGACCCTCCGGAAGTTGGACTTCCGACTTTGCGATATCGACACCCGAAATGCTCATCGCGTCGGCAATATCGGTCGCGGTCACCGATCCAAACATCTTGCCTTCGTCGCTGATGCGCCGCGTAAACGTGATCTCAGTTGCCGCGCTTGCGACGCGATCCTTAGCGGCCTGTAGGCGCTGCCCAGCTCCTTTCTCAAATTCCTGGCGTCGCGCTTCGACTGCAGCACGCGCTTCGGGCGTCGCGATCATCGCTTTATGCGTCGGAATGAGATAGTTACGAGCGTAACCGCGTTTGACCTTTACTTCATCACCGATGTCACCGAGATTTTGTATGCGTTCGAGCAGGATAATGTCCATCGAATCTCCCTACACGCGGTCAGTGTTGGTCGCTATACGGCAGCAACGCTAAAAATCGAGCGCGCTTGATGGCGGTTGATAGTTGCCGTTGGTAACGTGCTTTAGTACCGGTGTTACGACTCGGAATAATCTTCCCCGACTCGGATATGTAGCCTTTAAGCGTCGCCAGATCCTTGTAGTCGATTTCTTCGACTCCGTCGGCAGTAAATCGGCAAAACTTTCTACGCCGAAAATATCTACTCATCTTTTACTTCCCCTGATTCATCATCTGCCACTGGTTGCTCAAATTCGACTTCGTCATTATCGGCCCCAGCGGCCGACGATTCATCCGTACCGGCAACCGATTCTGATTCCAGGGGCTGGTCATTGTCCGTATTGCGCTCGGCGCGTTCGGCCCGTTCCGCCCGTGCTACGGCTTCGGCTTCTGAGTTACGACGCGTCTCCTCTTCCGTTTCCTTCAGCAATACCGAGGACTCGGTCACCGCTTTGTCGCGGCGAATCACGAGGCTCCTAATCACTGCGTCGTTAAAGCGAAATACACTCTCGAGTTCATCGCGAGCTTCCGAGCCACACTCGACATTCATAAGCACATAATGGGCCTTATGAATCTTGTTGATGGTGTAGGCTAACTGCCGGCGCCCCCAGTCTTCTTGGCGATGGACCGTGCCGCCGCCAGCTTCGATAATGCCGCGGTAGCGCTCCACCATTGCTGGAACTTGTTCGCTCTGATCCGGATGGACCAGAAATACAATTTCGTAATGCCGCACGTGACGCTCCCTATGGTTAATGCCCCCCGGACAGGCCGGTGAAGCAAGGAGGATTGAAAATTCAAGGGGCCGGGAGTCTAGCGATTTCTGTCCGCAAACGCAACGTACAACAAAAAGTAGCGGGGATCACAAGCCGGGCTTTAAGCTACTCGCTTCCAGGCGCAGCTGTTCCAACACGAGGCTTTCCATGTGTCCGGCTCGATCCAACAACACCCGGTGTTCTTCCACTGCGTGCAACCGGGCGTCGGTTTTATCGATCTGATGGCCCACCGCGTAACTCTTGGGAGGTTCAGACGCGAGCCCGATTAGCGCGCGAGCATAGTGCTCGTCATCGCTGGCCACGACTCCCAATAGCTTTAGTTGTAGTCGTGTCTGTGGTGCCTCAGTGACCGTTTTGACCATGGTTGCTGCGGTTGTGCCGAACAGGTGCGCGGCAATGATATCGTCAATTCGGTATTCGGCAGCGACCGCTACCGGCAGCGGGGGTGCCCCTACCTCCATGCTCCTATTGGTCTGTGCGCGCAGTCCCTCGTAGCGCAACCATCCACTCCAAATCACCCACGACAACCACGCCAACGCAATAAATATTGCGAGCACACCAATCAATTTTGTTGTCCGCGCGTCCATTGGCTTCACCATTGTAGACCACCGGCGCGCCACTGTCAGCGATCTCAGCGATCCGGTGATCGTTGGGTTTCGACGCTTTTGCTAAATTCGTGTTTATCCCGGTTACGGAGTTTCCGACCTACGGTGATTCACTACCACGTTGCATCAACCACACTGCACGAATCTATCGACGAAGAGATGGTGTTGCTGAACCTCGACAGCGGTGAGTATTTTGGTTTGCATGCCAACGGCCGCCGATTCTTCGAGGTGTTATGCAAGCATTCCACGATCGACGACCGCGTTGCATGTTTGCAATCGGCCTATTTCCAAACCCGGCGCCCGTTCCGCATCTGGCGCCGACATCTACTCGTAAGTCCGAAAACCCCCATCGACCGTCACTGCTGCACGCAATTAACTGAACTATTCAGAACACTGAATCGGCCCGTAGATACGGCCGCGCATCGGCATATTGTGCGCATGACCTGGTTGCCGAAATCACTGACCCTGCAACGAATGCTCGCGCGGCTCGATGTCGCAGCGACGATTCGTACTAGGCTGCTTACGACGGAGCCAAGCTTCAGGCGCACGCGTGGGTAGAGCTGGATTCAGCGATGCCAGATTCGCGACTCGATACGGCGGTCAGATGTCACATCTTGGACATGAAACCGCAGCAAAGACCCGCTGTTCGGGTCTAATAAGCTGTGATCACAACGCGTCGAGATTCGTCTCGCCGGTACGAATACGAATTATCTGTTCGACGTCGTAGACAAAAATTTTGCCATCGCCAATCTTTTCAGTCTTCGCCGCACCCACGATCGCCTCGATGACCTGATCGAGGATATCGGCACCCACCGCCACCTCCAGTTTTACTTTCGGCACGAAGTCCACCACATACTCGGCGCCCCGATAGAGTTCGGTGTGACCTTTCTGGCGACCAAAACCCTTCACCTCGGTTACCGTCATGCCCTTTACACCCACCTCGGCGAGGGCGTCCCGTACATCGTCCAACTTAAACGGCTTAATGATGGCGGTAACCAACTTCATCGTTCGCTCCTAGAGTATTCTGAATAATTCGACGTCGAATCTTGCTGCGGATTCTAGCATACGATCATTCCCGTATTGCCGCGCTACGCCCCTACCTCGATGCGCTTGCCGATATGTAGCCATCGGCCCATCCGCCAAATTTGTTACTGGAAATCAGTTTCGCAATCGCTTCGAGATCAGGTTGAAAATAGCGATCACGGTCCCAGTACGCCGCCACCTTGCGAATCTCCTGCCAATAATTTTCGAGTGTGTCGTTTGACTTCAACGGCCGACGTAATTCGATTCCTTGGCTCGCAGCAAGTAATTCAATCGCAATGATATAACGAGTATTAATATTTAATTCACGTAGCCGTCGCGCCGCAAAGGTCGCCATACTGACGTGATCTTCTTGATTCGCCGAAGTAGGCAGGCTATCAACGCTGGCCGGATGCGCGAGACTTTTGTTCTCACTGGCCAGCGCCGCCGCGGTAACCTGTGCAATCATGAAACCGCTATTCACGCCAGCGTCTTCCACCAGGAACGCCGGTAGCTGACTCAAACTTGAATCCATTAACAAGGCGATGCGGCGTTCGGCCAGTGCTCCGATCTCCGCAATCGCAAGCGCCATGTTATCGGCAGCGAATGCAATCGGCTCGGCATGAAAATTACCGCCGGATAGCACATCGCCCTGATCGACGAAAATCAGCGGATTATCTGACACTGCGTTCGCCTCAATGGCGATAATGCGTGCGGCGTTGCACAGTTGGTCAAGACAAGCCCCCATCACTTGTGGTTGGCAGCGTAATGAGTACGGATCCTGTACTTTGTCGCACTCGGCATGGGATTCAGCAATTTCACTCGGCGCCAGTAATTGCCGATAGATGCGTCCGACTTCTATCTGACCGTGTTGACCACGCACCGCCTGGATTCGCTCATCAAACGGCACGCGGCTCGCAAGTGTGGCTTCCACCGTGAAACTGCCCGCGACTAAAGCAGCGTTAATATTCTGTTCTGCCTCAAACAAGCCACGCAGTGCCAACGCCGTCGAAACCTGAGTACCGTTGAGTAATGCCAACCCCTCTTTCGCAGATAGCTGCAAAGGTTCCATGCCGACATCCGCAAACGCATCGCGGCTATCGCGTAACATTCCATCGATATAAACCTTCCCCTCGCCGATGATGGGCAAACTCAAGTGCGCCAACGGCGCCAAGTCACCGGACGCCCCTACGGATCCTTTTTCGGGAATCGCAGGATAAACGCCGCGATTAAACATCGACTGCAACCGCTCAATGACAATTCTGCGAACACCCGATACGCCCTGCGCGAGGCCGTTGATTTTTAGCAATAGGATGAGACGTACCGTTGCCGTATCGAGATAATCACCGACACCGGTGGCGTGGGACAATATCAAATTGTGCTGCAATTCATTCAGTAGCCCCGAGTCGATCCGTTTTTGTGCAAGTTGACCGAAACCCGTGTTTACACCGTAGACGATCTCACCACTGCGGATCTTGTCCTGCACCACGGTTTGAGCCGCATTGACCAACGACCAGGTAGCATCGTCAATCGCTAGCTCCGTCGCTTCGACGTACACACGGCGCAATTGCTCAAGGCTTAAATCACCGGGCTGCAGCGTCAGGACTTCTGTATTCATTGGGCACTCCGCAAAACGCTCAGGGTACGCTTGAAATTATTCTGGATTACGGCTTCTTGGAGATGCCGCCCCTCCCGAATAACGTGCTTTCCACCGACATAGACATCCCGCACCGTGTTCTGGTTTCCGGAAAACAACCAGCTGTCGATAATTTCGTCACCGCTACGCTCACACAATAGCGGATGATCTAAATCCAGCACCAGAAAATCTGCTCGATAGCCTGCCGCGATTTTCCCACTGCGATGCCCACAGGCCTGAGCACCACCGGCTACCGCGCCTTCGAATAAATTGCGTCCCGTACTGCGACTGTAACCACCGGACAGCTGGTTACGACCACGGTGCAACAACCGTTGCCCGTATTCGTACCAACGCAATTCTTCACTCGGAGAAATCGAAATGTGGCTATCCGAGCCGATTCCGAAGTGGCCTTTTTGACGCATATATTCCACCGCGTTAAAAAAACCATCGCCGAGATTGCCTTCTGTCGTCGGGCACAACCCAACGACGGCCCGACTGTCTGCGACTTGCGTAGTTTCCGCCTCGGTCATGTGGGTCGCGTGAATCAAACACCAATGCTCGTTCACTGCGAAATGGTTATACAAATACTCGACGGGCCGCACGCCGCTCCAGGCAACGCAATCGTCCACCTCCTTGGTCTGCTCCGCGATATGAATATGCACTGGCCCCAAATCACCACGAGTCATTTCGCCCAACACTTCTGTAAACGCTTCTTTAGTTACGGCGCGCAGTGAATGCGCAGCAATCCCAGTCACAACGTTTGGGTTGTCACCGCCTGCACTCATCAATCTATCAATGATCTGTAAAAGATGCGCCGGATCATTGGCGAAACGACGTTGCTGATCGGTAGGCGGTTGGCCTCCAAATCCACCGAATTGATAGTGCACTGGCAAATTCGTGATTCCAAGACCCACCTCGTTTGCGGCCGCCAAGGTGCGTAACGACATCTCCGCCATGTCATCGTAACGCCGCCCGTTGCTTTGGTGATGGAGGTATTGAAACTCCGCAACTCGCGTGTAACCGGCTTTAAGCATCTCAAGATAAAGCTGGGCCGCAATCGCCTCGAGGTGCTCCGGCTCTATCGTATCGAGGAATCGATACATGGTTTTTCGCCATGTCCAGAAACTGTCGTCGCTTTCGCCCGCTCGTTCGGCAAGTCCGGCCATGGCACGCTGGTGCGCGTGGGAATGTAGGTTGGCGATACCTGGTAGCAGGCAACCGGGCCGAAACTCCCCGTCGCTGCTGGTTCGGTGGACGGCCGCAATGTCACCATTGTCGCTAATCTCTACCGCGACGTCATCGGACCAGCCATCCGGGAGCAACGCTTGTTGAAAGCGTAGGGTTGTCATTGTTTTGAATTCTCGCTGGTGGCGTCCGCCGAAACCATTATAATATCGGTATATACTTGTATATACAACTGTGATTTAATCCCCCGTGAACATCAAATCACCGCCGCTAAAAAACTTCTCTAATCGTATGGCCACCAACGAACATCCCTGGCACAGCGTCTGGTATCACGCCCAAATTGCCACTTTAGCCGAGTCCGGTGCCGCCTACGGCCTGCTGCACGATGCCGCAATCGCCACACGCGAAGATCGTATCGTCTGGATTGGTGCGAACGACGCAATGCCGACCGAATTGTGGGACACCTGCGCTGAGAAGCGCGATTGCGAGGGCCTCGTGGTCACGCCCGGCCTTATCGACTGTCATACTCATTTGGTCTATGGCGGCAACCGCGCGCATGAATTTGAGATGCGGTTAAGCGGCGCGAGTTACGAAGAAATCGCGCGTTCCGGCGGAGGCATCGTTTCCACGGTTATGGCAACTCGCGCCGCCAACCACGACCAACTATACCAATCGGCGCTATCCCGTGTGCGGGAATTTCTTAGCGAAGGCATCACCACCGTCGAGATTAAATCCGGTTATGGTCTGACCACGCGGGACGAAGCAAAAATGCTTCGTGTCGCACGGCAAATCGGCGCCGAGCAACCTGTCGACGTCGTAACCAGCTTTCTTGGTGCCCACGCGTTACCTGTCGAATACCAAGGCCGGGGTGATGAATACATCGGGCTTGTCTGCGATGAAATGATGCCCGCCATCGCCGCCGAAAAATTGGCAGACGCGGTCGATGCATTTTGCGAAGGCATCGGGTTTTCGCCAGCACAGGTCGAACGTGTATTCGATAAAGCCCAGCAACTCGGTGTTCCAGTAAAGCTACACGCCGAACAGTTGAGCGATCTAAAAGGCGCTGTGCTCGCC
>CAXMMZ010000037.1:0-8850 GCA_964194565.1 Arenicellales bacterium | reverse complement strand
TGCCCGCGAACTTTGCGCCTGCATCAATGACACAATTACGGACGAATCGATGCCCCCCGACAGTAACGCACCCAACGGTACGTCCGCCACCATCTGTTGGCCAACTGATGTCATCAATAATTCTTCGAGCCGATCGATCGCATCAGTAGCCGACAGCACGGGGCCGCTAGAAACGCCGCTTGCATCTGGAGACTTTTGTGCCGACCAGTAACGACGTGGCGCGATCGATGAGTTCGCAAGCTCGTCTTCGAAAGGTGAGATCGTCATATTCTTGCGTACGGCCTCGAGTGGCAGTTGCAACACACAACCCGGCCACAATTTATATATCCCCTCATATATCGACCATGGCGCCGGGATATAGTTATGCCGCATCAGTAGCGTCAACGCGCCGCGGTCAATAGCGCCACACCAATCTGGTTGAGACCGTAGCGCTTTCAGTTCTGAGCCAAATACAAATGACGTACCGACACGTCCATAATACAGTGGCTTTTCGCCCATGCGATCGCGTGCCAATGACAGAGTACGTTGCTGTTGATCCCACAACCCAAACGCAAACATCCCAACGCTGCGCGCCAACGTCGCATCCAGCCCCCAACAGTCAATGGCTGCTAAAAATACCTCGGTATCCGAATGCCCCCGAAACTTTACGTATTCCGCCTCAAGGTCACGGCGTAATTCCCGATGGTTGTAAATCTCACCATTGAATGTGATCCGATAGCGATCGCTCGGCGAGGCCATCGGCTGGTGACCTAATGGGGATACATCGACAATCGAAAGACGGCGGTGCCCGAATCCAATACCAGCCTCGACATCACACCAAATTCCCTCGTCGTCGGGCCCGCGGTGAGCTAGGCTATCGCTCATCGCACGCAGAGTGGATTGCAGCGATTCACCCGATCCACGGCCACTGGCATCGACATAACCAACGATACCGCACATTACGCAATCAATTCCTGGTATAGCGCCTGATATCGCGATGCCATATTCGCCAGGCTATAACGCTCAATAACACGCCGCCGAGCGTCAGCGCCGATCCGACGGCGCACTTGTGTATCCAACGTTAAGATTTCTTCCCAAGCCGTGACCAACGCTTGATCGTCGCGTATTGGGCAAATCCAACCGAGTTCACCGATGATCTTCGCTGAATCCCCCACGTCGGTCGCAACCACACAAACCTCGCACGCCATAGCCTCGGCCACGACATTGGGAAAACCTTCGCCGTAAGCGGAGGAAGATGTAAGAATATCGAAAGCTGCAATAACGTTCGGTATGTCGTCGCGCAAACCCAGCAGATGACTGCGGTCTGCAATACCGGTGGTTCGAATTAATTCGGCCAACCCGTCGTTGCTCCATTCAATATCCTCACCGCAGAATACAAAATGAGCATCGGCGCCGCGCCGCGCCAGTTCCGCCGCCGCCTTCACAAACGTGGTGTGGTCCTTCTGCGGGTCGAAGCGGGCCACCAACCCGATTAACGCTGTCTGTGGCGATACGCCGAGTTCAGCTCGGAGTTTGTGACCGGCATCAGACGCAGCGGCAAACTGCGATGCATCGACACCGTTATCAATGATCGTCATATTTTGTTCCGCATAGCCGAGTCCACTATGGTAGTAATACGCCGCCGCCGAACAGCAGACAATAGTGCTTGGAATGCGCGGCGACAGCCGAGCACACCATCTCGCAATACGCATCGTAACGGAGTTGCTGCTGGTCGCGTCGAAATTGCTCTGTCGAACACCCCAAATTACCGGTGCGCCGGCAAATACCTTGGCTACGACACCGCCAAATAAATCGGCATGATACATCCACGTTTGTACGAGCTTAGGCCGGCGTCGGCGTAGATGCGCGATAAGCTTCCAGGTCGCGAATACGTTAATCCTCCGTGGTTGCATCTGCAAGGCGAGCACTGGAATCCCAAGTTCTTGTATATACGAACCGACGGTACCGATCGTAGTCAGCGATACCACAGATATGTCGAATCGCTCGGAATCCAAGCACTTGAGCAAGCGATACAACGTCAACTCTGCACCGCCGGTGCGCAATCCGCTAGTCACAAATTCGATACGGATTGGTTTATCGTCTGCTGGCGGGTTCAACGTTTACCAAGCCGGCTCGCAAATTGACCCAAAACGGGTACACCAAGCAATATTAAAATCCAGTTTGTCAGCACATGGTGGCGAATGGCCTGTCCATAATTCGTCGTACCTATCGACCAAAGCATCGTTAAGCTAACGTAAACCAGTAGCAGCATTACAACCATTTTCGCCTCACACCGACCACGCAGCCTGAACGCAGCCATAACGCTCGATCCCAACAGCACAACACGAAGCGCACTTTCTAACAATGCGTAGAGATCCTTTACATTCTCTACTCCCTGCAGCGGCGCTGCAACGAGGTAGTGGAAATACAGTCCGGTCATACTCGTGGCAGTAGCGACATACGACGAGGTGTCGAGTTGGATTCCGTATGCTGTGCGCGGGTCGCCGACGCGATTGACGTGTTCACGATACAAACGAATTTCATCAATTAGATTGCCGTCGATCATTCCTAATATCAGTGTCCGCCCACTTTCGGTCAGTGTCACCAGCCCCACGATCGCAATCAGAAAAAGGAACGAAGTCGACAAGCCAACGGTTATCGCAGATTTCGGTGTTATATTGGAGTCGACGAAACCCACATAACCCAGCAGCAGCGGTACCAAGCACACGGAATACAATAGCAACACTTTATGGGGTAATCCCATTGCTACGGCTGCGACAATGAATGTCAACATCCAAGGCAGTTTACGACCGGAATATGGAACAACGATGGCGGCGTATATACAAACCATAAAAAATAGTAGCTCCCAGCCTTCGCGTAATGTCACCGAGCCTAACAATAATGCTGATGGCAGCAACCCAAATACCAGTACAATAGGAATTAGGTAGTTCTCTACATTTAATCGTCGACTTATACGCACGAGCACTACGCACGACAGGCTGTACAACAATACCGAAAACATATTACCAGCCCATCGTGAGCTGCCGGCGATTGCGTACAATCCCGCCAACAGATTCTCATAGAATACAAAATCGAGACCAAACTCGAACGATTGTGTAACCGCAATCTGAGTGGCCGCATGATGAAACGTTGACGCATCCGGCGCCGCAACGGGTAGAATCCACAAAAATGCGTCCACCCCAGCAACTAGCGCGTGTGCCCCTATTGTTATCCAAATTGTTACCCACAATCGCCGATCGGCGCGAATGGTAGGTTCGAGCAATACCACGGAAAAACTGAGCAACAGAAGTATCCAGCCAGCCGACGCATCCGGCCGTAACCACATTCCCGAAACCGCGAGAAGGAATACCGCCCCACCTCCGATCTTGATACAAGAATTCAAGTCGATTGGCTGTCTGAGAACTGTAGCCACGACTGGACCCTCCTCACACCCCCGCGTCCCCTACGGTGGACACTGGCGATTCGCTAAATCGATGTGATAGTAGATCGCCGAATGCGGACCCAAATCATCGGCGTAGGCGTCCGTGATTCGCCGAATCTCCCGTGCGCCGGCGGCGCGATTGATATGCCACATCGCGTCCGCCAATCCAACCCGGTTGCGGCCGGCATAGATCCGATAGCCGAGTGTTGCGGCGCGCTCGATTTGCGCGTGTTTCAAGGCTTGTGCGACACCTAGCCCACGATACGGGGCAGCAACCGTCAAATCAGCCGCGTATAGCGCATCGTTGCGGCCCCAACGCGGATCCGATCGAACACCGCCGGTCTGCGCAAACTCTTCAAGCGGCCCACCAAAACAGAAGCCGGCAACAGATCGATCCGCAATCGCCAACAATGACGCACTGCGCGACATCTGTACGATCGTGTCAAAATACGCAAACGAATCGCGGCGCGTCGCTTCGTACGACTCGACTTCAATCGCCATTATCGCTGGTGCGTGCTCGGTCCAGCGTGTTGCATCAAGCACCACGACCACCATTTCTGCCCCGCTGCGGAGCGTGTAATGATCTCTATTGGATCTGGACACGGTCGGCCTATTACCCCAATCTCATCAATTTTGCCGTTGCCGCGGAAATTGCGACATCGCTACGTTATCATAACGACCTCGCCGCGACCGCGAATTCCGCTATCGTTACCGCGCCCGGCATGTATACTTGATTGATTACCAGGGGGCGGCCCCGGATAATTCACCAAGAGCCCGAATTTGAGAGCTACATTCGCGTCGATAACATGGAACTCGTCGCCTTGACCATGGTGCACAGCTGATCCAAGATCATCGACCGGCGGCCATTTAGTCAGCGCATTTGGCACTGGCGAACGCTGCTATCTTCGGATTTCCTATGGCGCGCTTCGTAATAAGACAGTAGCCGAAGGCATCGGCTGCCTCACATCGGGATGACAACAATTAATTGGCGAGCGACACCGCAAATGACGGGGACAATATGAAAATCAAGATCGAGGTCGATACGACACCAGAGGAGATGCGCCGATTTCTCGGCCTGCCGGACGTTGGGGACATTCAGTCCGACTTGATAGCCAAAGTGCGCGAACGCATGCAGGCCGGCGCGGAAGGATACGATCCGCTGACCCTACTAAGACCGTTTATGCCGGAAAATTTGCGTTCGATGGAAGGATTTCAGAAAGCCTTTTGGGAAAATCTATCCGGTAGTTCCAAACGCGATGATTGATGTTGTTGCGTCGGGTTCTAAACTCGAATTTTTCCCCGATGGGCCACGCATCGTAAACTTTCAAGGTAAAATGATCGGCGGCTTTCAGATTTGCCGTAGGCTGATGAGAGCGAATGCGAAATCCGGCATTCTTTTCGTGTAGAAATCCGTCGATCCAGTGCCGGTTTTCGGCTTTGCCTCTAACCGGCCTGCGCGAGCGTTCACCCTCCCGGTAAACCCGTACCCCCGTAGCCTGGATAGATCGAAAATTAAATTCACGACCATAACTTCAAGGTAATCATGATCGTGTAGCGGTGCCCTGGATATCTATCGCGGCTAACTTTATTAAATATCCACCGTACCTAAGCGGCCGCATTGGCCGCGGCACGGTTGCGAAACGCGTCCATGAGTTCCACTTGTTGCTTTTTGGCGGCGTCGATATTACGACGTTTGACCGGGCCGAAACCGCGAATACGCTCAGGAAGACTCGCGATCTGCACCGCCAAACCGTGATTCTCGTGATTGAGCGCGGACAGCACCAGCTCCAGCGTTCGTTCGTAGTCGTCAATCAGGCGGCGTTCACCTCGGCGTTCGGCAGAATAACCGAACGGGTCGAAAGGCGTGCCGCGCAATCGCTTACCCTTTGCTAAGATTCGGAATACCCTAAGAATCCACGACCCGAATTCGCGCTTACGCGGCTCTCCACTAAACGGGTCACGCCGCGCCAAAATCGGCGGCGCCAGGTGAAAACGCAATTTGACGTCGCCATCGAATTCGCGATTCAGTGCGGCGCCAAATTCGGGACATACGAATAACCGTGCGACTTCGTATTCGTCCTTGTAGGCAAGCAATTTAAAATAATTACCTGCCACGACCTCGGCCAACCCACGCATTCCCTTTGCCGCGCTGATTTCCGTCTGCGCGACGCGCTCAACGAAGCGGCGATAGCGAGCACCATAACGTTCATTTTGATAGTCACATAGATAGGCTTCACGCCGGGTCACGATCGCATCTAACGATTCGGGTGATTGACCGTCAGCATCCGCCTTCAAGCCAGAAGCCTCCAATACTTTGGGCATATCCAACACGGCCCGGCGACCCCAGCGAAACGCTTCATTGTTCATTGCGACGGATACGCCGTTGAGGTCGATCGCACGCGTAATCGCATCGGCGCTGATCGGCACAGCACCGAGTTGATAGGCGAATCCGAGCATGAAAAGATTAGCGCCGATGGAATCTCCCAATAACGCCGTCGCGAGGCGGTTTGCATCGACAAAATCAGTTCGTTCGCTTCCGATCGCATCGCGGATTCGGGCCGACAACTCGGCCGCGGGAAATACCGTATCGGCGTGGCGCGTAAATTCGCCTGTCATCATCTCGAATGTATTGATCACCGCATGGGTAACACCACGACGCGCGGTTGCTAACACGCTATCGGCCGCCGCCACCACCATGTCACATCCGAGCAACAAATTTGCACCGCCGGCCGGGACATGGGTCGCGGCCAGGTCATCAGGACGATTTGCTAATACGATATGGCTCATTACCGCGCCACCCTTCTGCGCGAGGCCGGTCATATCCAAGACGGAACACCCTATGCCCTCGATATGAGCCGCCATTCCCAGCAGCGCGCCGATCGTAATAACTCCGGTGCCGCCCACACCGGTTAATACGATGCCATAGTTACCGTCTATGCTGGGCAGCGGTGGTGCCGGCAACGGCACGTCGGCTAATGCGAGCCCGGCAACACCAGAAGTTTTTCGGAGCGTACCGCCATGCACTGTTACAAAACTCGGACAAAACCCATCCAAACATGAGTAGTCTTTGTTACACGCCGATTGGTCGATACGGCGTTTGCGGCCAAATTCGGTTTCCACCGGCAGGATCGCGACACAATTCGACTTCACCCCGCAGTCGCCACAACCCTCGCAGACCGCCTCGTTGATGAATACCCGTTTCGGGGGATCGGGAAACAAACCGCGTTTACGGCGTCGACGTTTTTCCGCCGCACAAGTTTGATCGTAGATCAACACCGTAGTGCCTTCGACTTCACGCAATTCGCGTTGAACGGCATCCAACCTACGCCGGTGAGTAATTTCGACACTAGGCGCCCAACGCGTACCGCGCGGATACTTATCCGGTTCGTCGGTGACGACGACAATACGCTTAGCGCCTTCCGCCGCCATCTGCAGGCTGATTTGCGGCACACTGAGCGGACCGTCGAAACCTTGACCGCCGGTCATTGCGACCGCGTCATTGAACAGAATCTTAAAGGTAATATTCACGCCGGATGCGATGGCCGCACGTATTGCCAACAACCCCGAGTGGAAATAGGTACCGTCGCCGATATTTTGAAAAATATGCGGACGCTGGCTAAATAACGCCTCACCTATCCAACTCGCGCCCTCTCCTCCCATCTGCGTGAAACGCTCGGTATGGCGATCCATCCACTGCGCCATATAGTGGCAACCGATACCCGCCAATGCGCGGCTACCGTCCGGCACCCGGGTCGAGGTATTGTGCGGACATCCCGCGCAAAAATACGGTGCGCGAACAATGGGCACCGGTGTTTCGAGTTGCCGTTCGGCAAGTTGCTCGGCCTCACGCAAACGCGCGATTAACACCGCATCGTCGTGCAGTGCTGTCAGACGTCGGCCGATTTCCACGGCGATGGTGTTGGCCGCAAGACGTCCGGCGGACGGAAACAGAATCCGCCCCTGCTCATCGTGCTTGCCTACAATTTGCGGTGCAGACATTACGCCATAGAGAATGCCTTTTAATTGCTCCTCGATAAGGCCGCGCTTTTCCTCCACGACGATAATCAGTTCCAGGCCTTCGGCGAAATCACGCATGTCATCAGGCTGCAGCGGCCACGGCATCGCCACTTTATGCAAGCGAACGCCGAGACGACGCGCAGCCGCGTCGTCGATACCGAGTTCAGCCAGCGCTTGACGTACGTCCAGGTACGACTTGCCGGTGGTGATAATGCCGACGCGTGCCCGGTCTGTGTCGAGCAATGTACGATTCAGTCCGTTGGCACGACAAAACGCCAACGCCGCGCGCAGCTTATGTTCATGCAGCCGGAGTTCTTGTCGTTGCGGCGTATCGGGCCATTGGATGTTGAGGCCCTCCGACGGCATCTCAAAAGCCTCAGGATATACGACGCGCACACGCTCTGAACCGGTTGCGATCGACGCGCTCGCCTCGACCGTATCGTGCACGCATTTCAGGCCGACCCAGCAGCCGCTGTAACGCGATAGCGCCCAGCCGAATAAACCGTAGTCCAGAATATCTTGTACGCCCGCCGGATTGAGAATCGGAATCATCGCGTCCACTAACGCGAACTCGCTTTGATGACAGGTCGTTGACGATTCGCAGGCATGATCGTCGCCCATCAGTAGCAAGACTCCGCCCAGTGCCGCCGAACCGGCCAGGTTGCCGTGACGCAACGCGTCCCCGGAACGATCGACGCCGGGTCCCTTGCCGTACCACATTGCGAATACACCGTCGTGGGTGCCTTCGCCGTTCAGTTGCGCCTGTTGGGTACCCCACACCGCGGTGGCCGCGAGATCTTCGTTCACCCCGGGCAAAAACTTAATGTCGTGCCGGTCTAAATGCTCTTGTGCACGCCACAGCTGCATATCCAGCCCGCCCAGCGGTGATCCCCGGTAGCCCGATATAAATCCTGCGGTGCGGTGACCGGCCGCACGATCGCGCTCGCGCTGTAACATCGGCAAACGCACCAGCGCCTGAGTCCCGGTCACGAATATCCGACCCGACTCCAGGGTGTACTTATCGTCCAGTGATACCGGCAATGACATGATTCAATCGTGACTCGCCATCAAGTGGGGGGCTTCAGCCTGTAATTGTCGCAGCGTCCTAGGACTCCATCAATCCTAGCTTGTTGGAGTACCGGCACGCACTCAATCTCCGATAAGATCCGGCGCAAATTCGGCCAGATACTTAGGATTGCTGACCCGTAGTTTCGCAACCACTTGATGCCACAACAAGTCGCGAACCGCGCGGTCACTGATTGCATCGAGTTGGCCGCTGCGTAACGCTTGGGCGAGCTGCTTGTTGCGCCGGGATAATTCTGCATCGAAGTCGGCCCCGTCGAAATCGGTCGTATCATCGCGGCGCCCGCGTTCGTCGCCGGTCGAATTGTCGAGCCGACGCAGCATATCGA
>CAXMMZ010000036.1:0-12915 GCA_964194565.1 Arenicellales bacterium | reverse complement strand
ATTTATATCGATGACACACCGTCGTTGACGCCGCTCGAGCTTCGCACTCGTGCACGGCGTCTGGCCCGCGAACACGGCTTGGGAATGATCGTAGTCGACTACCTGCAACTTATGCAGGGCAGCGATGGTAACGAGAACCGTGCCACCGAAATTTCTGCAATTACGCGCTCGCTGAAAATTCTTGCGAAAGAGCTGAGTGTACCGGTAGTAGCTATGTCGCAGCTTAATCGCAGCCTTGAGCAACGGCCCAATAAACGTCCGGTAATGTCGGATTTGCGGGAATCGGGGAGTATCGAGCAAGATGCCGATGTCATCGTTTTTATCTATCGTGACGAAGTTTATAACGAAGACAGTCAGGATAAAGGCACGGCAGAAATTATTATCGGCAAGCAGCGCAACGGCCCCACGGGTACCGTGCGTATGACGTTCTTGGGCGAATATACGCGTTTCGAGAATTACGCGGCCTCTGCGTACGCTGATTCGTTCTGATGCCCCGAGCGGTCAGCGCCTCGATAGATATCGGTGCACTGCGGCAAAATTTCCGGCAAGTCCGACAAGCGGTGGGCGCGGTGCAGGTATTAAGCGTAATCAAGGCCGACGCTTACGGCCATGGTTTGCAGGCTGTGGCTGCGGCACTGGCGGACAGTGATGGCTTCGGTGTTGCCTCCGTGGATGAAGCGGTACAGTTGCGGGATCTTGGTGTGCGTAAACCAATTGTCGTATTCGGGTCTTTCAGCTCTTCCACCGAAGTCCCGGTGTTGCTGCAACAGAATATCGTTCCGATGATGCATTGTGTGGAGCAGCTCGAACTATTGGAACAGGCCAGTTACTCCGGGCAGTGCGATGTGTGGATAAAGATCGATACCGGTATGCACCGGGTTGGTTTTGACGAAGCCGAGGTGGGCGCGATTGTCGCCCGCGTGCAACGTTGCTGCAGTGTCCGCCGCGTGTTGCTTATGTCGCATTTAGCCAACGCGGACGATCCGGAAGATCCATTCTCGCGACAGCAAATTGCCTCCTTTAGGCGCTGTACCGACGCCTATGGACTGGAGCGCAGTGTTGCGAATTCTGCGGGCGTTCTCGCTTGGCCAGCTAGCCATTTTCAATGGGTTCGGCCCGGCCTCATGTTATATGGCGTATCCCCTCTGCAATCGCGAACCGGCGCTGAGCTTGGGCTGCGCCCGGTAATGACTTTGAAATCCGAGATAATTGCGTTGAAAACTGTGTTGGCGGGTGAACGTGTGGGTTACGGTGGCACATGGACCGCCGAGCGAACCACGCGTCTCGCGGTCGTGGCGTGCGGTTATGGTGATGGATATCCACGGCGCACCGCGCCCAATAGTGCGGTGTTGATCGACTGTCGCCGCGCGACGATCGTAGGTCACGTGTCCATGGAAATGATGAGTGTCGATGTGTCCGCGCACCCGAATGTGGCGCTTGGCGACGAGGTCGTATTGTGGGGCCCCGGACTCGCCGTTGAGGAAGTTGCGGCGAACGCGGCTACGATAGGTTATGAATTATTATGCGGTGTCACGAAACGGGTACCGAGAATTCGGGTCGGCGATGCGTGACGGACGTACCGAGCAATGAACCCGTGTCGCTGATGGCCGCGAGACCACGAACCACATTTGTTTGTGACGCCTGTGGTGTGGCGGCACCGAAATGGATGGGGCAATGTCCGGACTGCCAGGCCTGGGATTCAATGCAGGAAGTGGTGCCTATGGGTTCGCCGGGTCGTGGAACGAGTGCGAATCAAGCCGTTGCTACGGTTCAAAGTATAGAAAATATTGAGTTGCAATCGTTGCGGCGGCTGTCGAGCGGATTCGCTGAGCTGGATCGCGTGTTGGGCGGTGGAATAGTGGCTGGGTCGGCTATTCTCGTCGGTGGCGATCCGGGAATCGGTAAGTCGACGATATTATTGCAGTCGTTGGCGGCCGTCAGCGCTAATCATCCGGTGTTGTATGTGAGTGGTGAGGAATCGGCCCAGCAGATAGCCGGAAGAGCGCAACGCTTACGGTTAGCCAGCGGTGGATTGCGGCTGTTGGCCGAGACTCGCGTGCAGCAAATACTACCGGCCGCCGATAGCGAGCGCCCGGCGGTTATGGTGCTGGACTCGATACAGACGTTTCATACGGAATGGCTGCAGTCGGCACCGGGAAGCCTAAGTCAGGTGCGTGATTGCTCGGCGGAATTCGTGCGTTATGCGAAAACCAGCGGTTGCTGCGTCGTATTGGTGGGTCATGTAACGAAAGAAGGTTTTTTAGCGGGACCGCGCGTGTTGGAGCACCTCGTTGATACGGTTCTGTATTTTGAAGGGGACGATACGAGTCGGTTCCGGTTGATCCGGGCGGTGAAGAATCGCTTTGGTGCAATCAACGAAGTAGGGGTATTCGCGATGACCGATGGTGGCTTGCGGGAGGTGAATAATCCGTCGGCAATGTTCGTGCATCAAAATTCCAACCCCGGTTCGGGCAGCATCGTGTTCGCGACCCAGCAAGGCAGCCGGCCGTTATTGGTGGAAGTGCAGGCACTGGTGGACGCGAGTGTGCTCGCTAACCCGCGACGTTTGGCAGTGGGAATTGAACAGAGTCGATTGGGTTTGCTGCTGGCAGTCATGCACCGCCATGCCGGTATCTCACTGCACGATCAGGACGTATTCGTGAATATCGTCGGCGGTATCCGCGTCACTGAACCCGCCGCCGATCTTGCCACCGTGCTGGCGGTCGCATCGAGCTACAGTGACCGGGTGTTGCCGCGCGCCACCGTCGCATTCGGAGAGGTCGGTCTGGCAGGCGAAGTACGACCGGTGCAAAACGGGCTGGATCGTTTACGGGAGGCGCAGAAGCTCGGCTATAAGCGCGCGATTATTGCCGATGGCAATCGGCCCAAAGAACACTTGGAGGGGCTCGAAGTGACCGGCGTGCAAAACATCGGTGATGCACTAGCACTCTATTAGGCGCACGATCAGTCGGTTCGCAACAACTCGTTAAGGCCCACCTTGGAACGGGTGCGATCATCGACGTGCTTGACGATGACGGCGCAGTACAGGCTATGGGAACCGTCGTCGGCCGGTAGTGATCCGGCCACCACCACGGAACCGGGCGGTACTTTGCCATACGAAATTTCGCCGCTCGCTCGGTTATAAATTTTCGTGCTTTGGCCGATAAATACCCCCATGGACAGGACTGAACCGCGGCCGACTACCACGCCTTCGACGACTTCGCTGCGCGCACCGATAAAACAATCGTCCTCAATAATCGTAGGCGCGGCCTGCAGTGGTTCGAGCACCCCACCAATTCCGACACCGCCGGAGAGATGCACGTTCTTGCCGATTTGGGCACAGGATCCGACCGTCGCCCAGGTGTCCACCATCGTTCCTTCATCCACATACGCGCCGATATTTACGTAGCTCGGCATTAGCACCACGTTGCGGGCGATGAACGCACCTTTGCGAACCGTAGCGGGCGGCACGACACGGTAGCCGTCGCCCTCGTAGCGCGCGCTGTCGTGCTGTAAAAATTTAGTGGGGACTTTGTCGTAAAACTTACTAAAACCGCCATCGATGACTTCATTATCGGCAATGCGAAATGACAACAACACAGCTTTTTTGAGCCATTCGTTGACTTGCCATCCGCCGCCGTCCGGCTCGGCGACTCGGACCTCGCCGCGATCCAATAGATCGATCGCGGCAATCACGGCGTCGCGAATTTCACGGCTCACGGTGTCGGCGGTAATTCGGGCGCGTTCCTCGAATGCCTGTTCGATGATTTCGATCAATTGTTTCACAATAACAACTCCACTGATGACAGAGTACTAGTACACTCGCCGAGACTTATTCAGAGGTTCCCTACGCGGATGCCGTTGCCGCAATCGGTGTGGAATCCAATGCGGCATGTATGCTCGCCGTAAGGCACTCGCGTTGATTCGCAGTGTTTACCAATTCCCCATCCCGATCGACGATAAAAAATACGTCCTCAGCGCGTTCTCCGAATGTCGTGATCTTTGCAGACAGCAGACGGACTTTGCAGTGTAGCAACGCCTTGGACACGTGAAACAATAAGCCGGGTCGGTCTTGCGCAACGACCTCCATCGTGGTGTACCGGGTATCGGCTGGGTCAGAAAATGTCACCCGGGTGTCGATCGGAAAGTGTTTCAAGGTTCGTGGCAGTGTTACTGTTGAGGCCGCGCGACCTAGGGGCTCGGGTTCCAGTAACTGCCGCCGGAGGATTTGCTCATGCTGGTGGAGCTGTTCCGGATCCTCGAGATTTTCGCCGCGCCGACCGAGCACGACAAATACCAGTAACGCGAGTCCCGCCTTGGCCGAATGAATGCGGGCATCGACAATATTCAGATTTTGCCGGTCGAAACCGCCCGCTGCGGACGGTAGTAATGTGTCACTTTCCGATGCAAATATCAGGAATTGTGCCGCCCCTATTACCGGATGATAGCGTGCCGCTACCAGCGGCAGATCCACCAATCGCGCGTTAACGATACGGTCAGTGTGCCACGCCACGGTCTCCGCGTCGTGGCGCAGGAAATACTCTGGGTCAAGATAATCCCAGTATCGTTTCGCGTTGTTCTCGTCCACTTGTAACCCCGCGAGACATCCAAGGGCGTCGTGCTTAAGCTCGCGAATGCGGTCGTCGAGTTGCGCTGGATTGGCCAGGCCATGACGCAGAGCCCGCGATGCCGCACCGTACAGATCCGATAATAACCGTCCCTTCCAAGTGTTCCAGACGTGGGGGCTGGTGCCGCGAATATCGGCCATCGTGAGCAGATAGAGATTGTCGAGGTGTTTCTGGTCGCCGACGATTTGCACAAAGCGTGCGATCACAGCTTGGTCCGATATGTCCTCGCGTTGTGCCGTCCACGATAATAACAAGTGGTGGCGCACCAGCCAGGCGACAAAATGCGCGTCATAGTCGCTTAAGTCATGCGCTTTGCAAAAATCAAATGCTTGTTTGTCGCCAAGCACCGAATGATCACCACCTTGGCCCTTTGCTACGTCATGGAACAACCCGGCCAGATACAGGCGCTCGCGTTTGAATAAACGTGCCATAATTTCGCTGGCATGGGGGTATTCGTGCTCAAATCGATCGACCGCGAAACGGCGTAGGTTTCGCACCACGAATAGAGAATGTGCATCTACCGTGAACACATGAAACAGGTCGTGCTGCATTTGGCCGACAATTCGGCCAAAAATAGGAATATATGCCCCAAGCACCCCGTACCCGTTCATACGCCGCAAAGCCCGAGTCACGCCGTGGGGTTGACGTAAAATCTCCATAAATAATGTGCGGCATCGTATATCGCGGCGAAATTCGGGATCAATACGGTGCAGGTTTTCGCGAATTAGACGGATCGTACTTGCGCGCACCCCTTTGATCTCTTCATGTTGCTGCAGTATGAGAAAGGTTTCCAATAGAGCGAACGGCGCTCGCTCGAATACTTTAGCGTCGGAGGCTTCCAAAAAACCGTCCACCGTCCAAAACCGACGATTAATGTCATTTCGGTGGACACGACGGCGCGATAGGATCGCTTCTTGAAAATGTTGTAGTAGGATTTCGTTTAATAACCGCAATTCTTTGATGGTACGGTAATAACGTTTCATCAATTGTTCGACCGCGAGATTGTTACTGCGGTCGCGATAGCCAAATTGTTGCGCTAATGTTCGCTGATGATCGAACAATAAGCGGTCCTCGCGACGTTTCGCGAGAAGATGCAAACCGATGCGGAGTCGCCATAGGAAGTTTCTTCCGCGAATCAGGGTGCGGTGTTCGTCCTCGGTCAGGAAACCGTGTGCTACCAGATCTTTCAATTCGGTGCCGCCAAAATAGCGCCGTGCGACCCAACCAATCATGTGGATGTCACGCAACCCACCGGGTCCTTCTTTGAGATTAGGTTCAAGGTTGTAGGCGGTGTCGTCAAAGCGCGCGTGGCGAGCGATTTGCTCGTCCCACTTTGCTTCGAAAAAACGTCGTGCCGGCCATACGCGTGGTGCCGCCGTTCGTACCTGCATGGCTTCGGTCAGGGTCTTATCGCCCGCGAGGTGGCGAGATTCCATAATATTGGTGGCAATGGTGATGTCGCGTTTCGCTTCTCGGGTGCTGTCGGCGACGGTCCGTACGCTGTGGCCGACGTCGAGTCCGATATCCCAAAGAAAACGTAGGAATCGCTCCGCGAATTCACGCAATTCAGGCGCGGCCCGGGCGCGCAGCAACAGCATCAAATCGACATCGGAATGGGGGTGCAGTTCACCACGGCCGTAACCACCGACAGCCACCAGCGCTACGCCGGTGTCGGGATCGGTATTACCAGCGCAATACTGCCACGCCGCGCACACAAATTGATCCACCAACCAAGCATGGTGATACACGACTTCTTGGGCCAATGCGCCGTCGAGGTGGCACTGCTCTAAGGTATCGCGGCCGTGCCGCAGCTGCTCGCGAAATACGGCGATAGGCTCTGCGGAACGATTGAGTGCGGATTTAAAGTCATTCGCATCGAGCAGACGCGATTTAGCGATATGCATACCTAGATCTGTGGCGACGTAGCGTTCGGCGACAACGTGAGTATTTCATGGCCGCCGTCCGTAACCAAAATAGTGTGTTCCCATTGAGCGGATAGGCTGTGGTCCCGGGTGACGACTGTCCAGTTATCGGCAAGCAATCGAGTTTCTTTGGCGCCGGCATTAATCATTGGTTCGATCGTAAATGTCATGCCGGATTGTAGCTCGAGTCCGGTATTTGGTGTTCCGTAATGCAATATTTGTGGGTCTTCGTGAAATGTCCGGCCGATACCATGGCCACAATATTCCCGAACCACACTGAAATTGTGCGCTTCGGCGTATTGTTGAATGGAGTGACCGATGTCGCCGAGGCGGGTCCCCGGCCTTACCAATTCAATGCCCTTAAACATACATTCGCGGCTTATTCGGCACAGGCGCTCGGCCAGGATCGACACTTGGTTAACGAAGAACATGCGGCTGGTATCGCCATGGTAGCCGTCTTTGATGACGGTTATATCGACGTTAACAATGTCGCCGTTTTTAAGCCGTTTGTCTCCGGGGATACCGTGGCACACGACGTGATTGACCGACGTGCAAATGGACTTGGGGAAGCCACGGTAATTTAGGGGCGCCGGTACCGCCTGTAATTCGTTGACGATATAGTCGTGGCAAACCCGATCCAGCTCCTCGGTCGTCACGCCGGGCTGGATATGGCCTTCAACGAGGTCCAGCACGCTGGCCGCGAGCAGTCCAGCAGTGCGCATTTTTTCAATCTCGTCGCCGGTTTTTATCGTTACTGCCATATAAATCCAATTCTCGAGTCGGTATTGCAGGTCTAGAGGTTGGTCTTCGGACAATAATCGCCGCTACAGGCCTTGCCGCGGCCCATTTCGAGTCCGGCTTTGCGCTCGCGGGATCGTCGTTCCCCGAAACGAGATGCTACACGAATCTCGGCGGCCGTGCCGTGCGGGGTCGACGCTTTAATGCGTACGTCGAGTATGGTATAAGACGCTGCTTTTTTCATTTCGCACATGGGTCGAATTTGCGTCATCCGGGTGCCCAGCAATGGGTTGATGAGCAATCCCCATGGTGGACTAACCCGAACGGAGAATACTAGATGACTGACGTAACCATGCGCCAGATGTTAGAGGCTGGCGTACATTTTGGGCACCAGACCCGATACTGGTGCCCGCGGATGGCTCCCTATATATTTGGGGAGCGCAACAAAATCCATATTATCAATCTCGAGAAAACCTTACCGCTTTTCGACGAGGCGATGAATTTCCTTGGCCATTTGGCAGGGAATCGTGGCCGAGTGCTGTTCGTGGGCACCAAACGCCAAGCCAGCGACACCATCAAACAAGAAGCGATCCGCTGCGGTTCGCCGTATGTGAATCATCGCTGGTTAGGGGGAATGCTGACAAACTTCAAAACCGTCCGCAATTCGATAGAGCGGCTCAAGGAGATCGACAAGCTCAGTGAGGAAGGGGCTTTGGGTAGACTCAGTAAAAAAGAGGCGCTTCAGATTAACCGTGAGCGCAGTAAATTAGAACGCAGCCTGTTCGGAATCAAGGATATGGATAGGTTGCCCGATGTGTTGTTGGTCATCGATGTCGATCAGGAAAAAATAGCCGTTGCCGAAGCCAACAAATTGAACATCCCGGTCGTCGCCGTCGTTGACACCAACTGCAAGCCGGACGGGATCGACCATTTGATTCCCGGTAACGACGATGCAATTCGTGCCATCCAGCTTTATCTAAAATCGGCAGCAGACGCGATTATTGAAGGTAGGGCGGTCGGGCAGGTACGGGAACCGGGTGACGGCGATGACTATATCGAAGTCGATGACAGCGGTCAGGCGGTTGCAGACGGTACTGATCCGGTACTCACCACGGTGAAGACCGGCGCTGCTGCACCGGTGATCGCAGCACCGGCCGATGCCGATGCCGATGCGGCCGTGCAGTCGCCAGAAGCGGTCGACAAGCCCGTAGCTGAAAAAGCGGCAGCCGTGAATCAGGACGATGCCGGTACGGGCATCACGGTAGTGAAGAAAAAGAAAACCGTGCGCAAGAAGACCACTAAGACCGCCGTCGCGAAGGTCAGCACGAGTGAAACGGCTGATGAGGATCCACCCAGTACGAGCGGGTGAGTGGACACGGTTGAAATTTTGAGCGATTCAGTGAAGTTGAGGTAATTTGCAATGACAGTGACGGCAACGATGGTCAAAGAGCTCCGAGAGCGGACCGGGGCCGGTATGATGGAGTGTAAGCGTGCACTTACCGAGACCGACGGCGATTTGGATGCTGCGGCCGAGGCGCTGCGTAAGAAGGGCATTGCCGGTGCCGATAAGAAGGCCGGGCGCATCGCGGCGGAGGGCGTCGTTGCGGTCGCGTTTGCAGGCGATTCGCACTGCGGATCGATCGTCGAAATCAACTGCGAGACGGATTTTGTGGCGAAGGATGCGACGTTTCGCGAATTCGCCGACACGGTTGCGCAGTGTGTATGCGAGGCCACACCGGACACTGTTGAGGCGCTACTCGCGTTGCCGATGGGCGCATCTACGGTCGATGGCGTCCGCACTGAGTTGATTGCGAAGATCGGGGAGAATATCAATATCCGGCGTTTCGCGACCTATAGCGGGACGAAAATCGGCGGTTATGTTCACCTCGGTGGACGCATTGGCGTACTGGTGGATTTGGATGGTGGTCGCAATGGCCTCGACCGAGATATAGCCATGCATATTGCCGCCGTTAAACCGATGTGGCTTAGTGAATCCGACGTGCCGGTGGAAGTGTTGGACAAGGAGCGCGAAATTCTGGCGGCCCAAGCCGCGGAGAGTGGGAAACCACCTCAAATTATCGAAAAAATGATCGCCGGCCGAATCAGCAAATATTTGAAAGAAATTACCTTGTTGGGCCAGGACTATGTCAGGGATTTGGATATTTCGGTGGGTGAGCTGCTGGAGAAAGAATCGGCCACGGCGAAGCGATTTTGCCGGTTCGAAGTCGGCGAGGGCCTCGAAAAGAAAAGTGACGATTTTGTTGCGGAAGTCATGGCCCAGGCCCGGGGCGAGGCGTAAAGCTTGGCCACGGAGAGCAATTCTCCGGTTTATCGCCGAGTTCTCGTTAAGGTCAGCGGAGAAGCTTTGGCAGGTCAAGGTGGCCACGGCCTCGATGCCACCGTATTACAGTCGGTGGCAGTGGAACTCGGCGCCGTAGCGAAATTGGGCGTATCGCTGGGAGTCGTAATCGGCGGAGGCAATTTTTTTCGCGGTGCCGCCGCCGCGTTGGCGCAACACGATCGTATCAACGCCGATTATATCGGTATGCTGGCGACGATTATGAACGCTTTGGCGCTACAACAGACGTTGGCCGCTGCCAATATCCCGGCCTACGCACAATCAGCACTCCCGGTACCGTCGGTCATCGACCCGTACGCGCGGACACAAGCCCTGGAATGTCTGGAACAGGGCCGGGTTGTGATCTTCGCGGCCGGCACCGGTAACCCGCTGTTTACGACGGACTCCGCCGCCAGCTTGCGGGCGATCGAGATTCGCGCCGACATCATGCTGAAAGCTACGAAAGTGGACGGCGTGTTTAGCGCTGATCCCGCTAAGCACCCAGATGCTGAGCGATTCGACGAGATTAGCTACGAGGAAGTACTGACCCAGCGCCTTGGGATTATGGATGCGACTGCGGTGATCCTATGCCGTGAGCATAACCTGCCGATTCGGGTGTTCGATATGGCGGTGCCGGGCGGATTGAAGCGTATTGTTTGCGGCGCTAATGTCGGTACACTCATTCACGGCGATAGCGGCGCGGCCAATCGCCGTGAGTTTGACTCGTACTCGACCAATGTGGAGTAAGGCAAATGTTAAAAATGATCGAACAGGATGCCGAATCCCGGATGGGGAAGAGCATCGAAGCGCTTCGTAGTGAGCTATCAAAATTACGCACCGGCCGCGCTAACACCGTATTATTGGAGCACCTACGGGTCGAGTATTACGGCACTCCGACCCCAATTGATCAAGTTGCGACGGTCAGTGTGTTGGACGCCCGAACGTTATCGGTATCGCCCTGGGAAAAGAGCATGATTCCAGTATTGGAGAAGGCGATACTGGAGTCTGATTTGGGACTGAATCCCGCTACGTCGGGTGAAACGATCCGTATACCAATTCCGGCCTTGACGGAGGAACGCAGAAAAGAGATGAGCAAGCTAGTTCGCGCCGAGGGCGAGAACGCGAAAATTGCGATTCGTAATATCCGTCGAGATGCGAATAATCATATGCGCGAATTTCTTAAGGAAAAAGAGATCACCCAGGATGAAGAGAAGCAGGGGCATGATCGGGTACAGGGTATTACCGATGCGTTCGTAAAAAAAATTGATGAGTTAGTGGCCGCTAAAGAGCAAGATATTATGGAAGTATGACCGGGGGCACGGATGGAGAATGACGACTTAAGGCTTGTGCATACCCCCGCTGGCGCGGTGCCGGTAGACCCCGATCTGCCGCAGCATATTGCAGTAATTATGGACGGTAATGGGCGTTGGGCGAAGCGCAACGGACTACCGCGCGTTGCCGGACACCGGCGCGGCGTCGATGCGGTAAAGGAGCTAGTCAAGAATTGCGCTCGGCGTAAGATTTCCTATCTCACGTTATTCGCGTTCAGTAGTGAAAACTGGAAACGCCCGAGTACCGAAGTGAAGTTATTACTGGAATTGCTGACTTCGGTACTGGAGAGTGAAGTTCGTAAACTGCACCAAAACAATGTATGCCTGCGAATAATTGGAAATTTGAGTCGGTTCAATCCGCGCGTACAGCTACTGATTGAAAACGCGGAGGAGCTGACCCGTGCCAATTCGTCATTGAATTTGACTGTCGCCGTCAATTACGGAGGCCGCTGGGACATAACCCAAGCGTGTCGCCAGATTGCGCAACAGGTCGCACACGGCGACATCGACCCAGCGGCGATTAGTAAGGATACCGTGGCTCGTCACATGAGTACTAGCGAGCTACCCGAACCCGATTTGTTCATTCGTACCGGCGGCGAGCGCCGAATTAGTAATTTTTTGCTGTGGCAATTGGCCTATACCGAACTGTATTTTACCGACACGTTATGGCCGGACTTTGACGACGATGATCTTGCCAAGGCCGTCGAATCCTTTGCCCACCGCCAGCGGCGATTTGGCCAGACCGGTGAGCAGGTGACAGCGGCCCGCCGGGCCCAGAATGCTTAAGCAGCGAGTCGTAACCGCGCTGATTCTGGCGTTGTTGTTTCTGGTCGTATTATTTGTTCTTCCAAGCGTTTATTTCTCACTGGCGATAGCGATGGTCTGCTTGCTCGCACTGTGGGAGTGGATCGGTCTGTGCGTGCCGCATAATCGCCAGCAGCGTTGGTTCGGGCTGGGGATATTTGTGGGATTATGCGTCGCACTCACCCTGTGGCCACCGCCAGCCTTGGGGATATTGCTGGCCGGCAGCTTGTGGTGGATCTGGACTGGGCATCGATTACGGTGCGAGCATACGGCCGCTGACCCACGGAATGTGTTGTTGTGTGCGTTCCAGGGGTTTTTTGCGGTGTCGATGGCATGGTGGTCGTTGAGCTATTTGCATATCGAGGCCGGAGCCGGCATCGTATTTCACGTATTTGCGTTGGTGTGGCTCGCAGATATTGGCGCTTATTTTGCCGGGCGCCGATACGGACGGCACAAATTAGCGCCACGTCTAAGCCCGGGCAAGACCCTGGAGGGGTTGATTGGAGGACTGGTGGGGGTGAGCGCCTATGCGTGGATAAGTGGTGTGTGGATACTCGAGTTCAGGGGCTTTGTTCTGGTATCGTGGTGGATGTTAGCGATCGTGGTCGCATTGAGTTCGGTGTTGGGCGATTTGGTGGAGAGTCGACTGAAACGCCGAGCGGGAGTCAAAGACAGCGGTACGTTACTGCCCGGGCACGGGGGTGTGCTGGATCGTGTGGATGGTATTCTCGCGGCCGCACCGATCTATGGCTTGGGCTGGCTCGTCTTGGAGTCAGGAGGGCGTTCCGCCTAACGCAAGTTTCTTAGGTGCAACTAGGAATCCAGGCGTGTCCATTATATCGAGAATGTGGGAACATATTACTTCCTTAATATCAATGTTATATACACAGTAATTCGAAGTTACTTTATGTAGGATTTCGATACGCCCGGGTACGATTGAGACGCGTAGTCACAACGGTAAGAGTTCGCACATGGTACAAATTGGATACAGCATAGTCGGGTTTTTTCTGGCAATCGCTATTCTGGTGGCGATTCACGAGTTCGGCCATTTTTGGGTGGCCCGGCGGCTTGGAGTAAAAGTTCTGCGGTTCTCGATTGGATTCGGTAAGCCACTGTGGACGCGACGCGGCGGCGTCGACGACGTCGAGTACGTA
>CAXMMZ010000035.1:0-8495 GCA_964194565.1 Arenicellales bacterium | reverse complement strand
TCGCATATAAACTTCGCGCCGATTCTCTGAGCTTATTTCGCTTTCGCCACCGCATCCTCATCGAACGCATAACTCATCAATGTCACTGGTCATCCGGCAATGAGGGTGTAAATGAAAACAGTCCAGCTTCGTATACCCATCGCTTGACACCGCTAAAACGAAATTAGCCTTGCTACCCAGGGTACCCTTCCAGACCCCGAGTACCACCGAAAGTTATCGTCCGTTCTTGGCGGAGAGCAGGCCATCGCTCTACATCCACGAGCGTCCGGAAACAGGTCTTTTCAAGACATCCTTTGCCGCCATCAAAGGTACGGCAAGATCTAGACTTGCCGTAAAACACCTCAGATCGAGTCCGGATTATTACAGTTTAATAATCAGGCTAGCACCGATATTTTTGCTGGTTCTAAGCGCCTTCGGTTATAACGATGATTGTTTCAAGTTGGCCAGTATTTGAGCCTTCTAGGTCATTAGGAGTTGGTTACTTGCCCGACCTACTGGTCTGGCCCTTTGAATCCGTGCTGCGTGATAAGCAGCCGTTACGGTGCCATATTGGACGGAGGCATCAAGCGCCGCCTTCTTTACGATGTGTATATAGTGTATTGCGTAGATTCGGCCATTTGCGCGCAGACTCCTAAGTGTGCTCGCGGGCTTCCCTTCCTGCCCCTCGTGGAGTCATAATCCCCCGATGGCGGGGCAGGGCTCACCTTACTAACACGCAAATTGTACTAAGTTGTTGATTTATGGTGTCCACGTTTGCATAGGTTTGCCCCCGTTAGCTGTTGTTTTGCTTGGCAAAACGCTTCCTTGACATGGTAGTCGTCGGTGGCTCGATCCCACTCGCGCCTACCAAAATTTCAATCACTTACAGACCACATAGCGACCGGTTGGTCGCGGTGCGCGGCGAACTCACCAATCCAGTAAACCCAACAGGCTATGCCGCAGATTCAATTACCCGACGGTAGTCATCGCGACTACGACGGTGCCGTCACGGTTCGCGACGTCGTAGTGGATATCGGGCCGGGACTCGCCAAGGCGGCGCTGGCCGCCCGGGTCGATGGACAATTGGTGGACCTCGATGCTGTGCTCGACGGCGATTGTGAACTCGCCATCATTACCGAGCGCGATCCCGAGGGCATCGAGGTCATTCGCCATTCGACGGCGCATCTGCTCGCGCAAGCCGTGAAGAGCCTGTATCCCGATGCGCAGGTCACGATCGGTCCGATCATCGAAGACGGTTTTTATTATGACTTTGCCTACGCGCCCGGATTTAATGAACACGATCTGGTGGCAATCGAAGCAAAGATGAAAGAGTTGGCCGGCCTCAAGCTGCCGATCGAAAGAACCGTGGTCGACCGCGACACTGCAGTGCGCATGTTCCGAGACATGGGCGAACATTATAAGGCCGAAATCATCATGGACATTCCTGCGGACGAAGAATTGTCGCTGTACCGCCAAGGTGATTTTGTCGATCTTTGCCGTGGCCCTCACGTTCCGGATACGGGGCGTTTGAAAGCATTCAAATTGACTAAGGTGGCGGGTGCCTATTGGCGTGGCGATTCGCGCAACGAAATGCTGCAGCGTATCTATGGGACGGCGTGGGCCGACAAGAAGGCGCTAAAAACGTATCTGACCCGCCTCGAAGAAGCGGAAAAACGCGACCACCGCCGACTCGGCAAACAGCTCGATTTATTTCACTTCCAAAGCGAAGCTCCCGGCATGGTGTTTTGGCACCAGAAGGGCTGGGTATTGTATCAGCTCGTCGAGGATTATATGCGCCGGTTGCTCGACGAATATGGGTACGAGGAAGTCCACACGCCGCAACTTTTGGATCGGTCGCTATGGGAGCGCTCGGGACATTGGGAAATATTCCACGAGAACATGTTCACTACCCAAGTGGAGAATCGTGATTACGCGCTCAAACCGATGAACTGCCCCGGGCATGTACAGATATATAACCAGGGCTTGCGCAGCTATCGGGATTTGCCGCTGCGGATCGGCGAGTTCGGTGTGGTTCACCGCTACGAGGCGTCGGGTACCCTACATGGTTTATTGCGGGTACGGCGCTTCACCCAAGACGATGCACACGTGTTTTGTACCGAGGATCAGATCCAGCAAGAAGTCGCGGCCCTGATCGTCCTGGCCTATCGGGTATACGGCGATTTCGGGTTCAACAAAGTGGCGGTTGGGTTGTCGACTCGGCCGCAACAGCGGGTAGGGGAGGACGCGCTGTGGGATAAATCCGAGCAAGCGCTCGAGAAGGCGTTGGCCGACAAGGATATCGAATTCTCATTGCATCCGGGTGAGGGTGCCTTTTATGGCCCAAAAATCGACTTCACGCTCAAGGACAGTATCGGTCGGGACTGGCAATGTGGCACGATTCAAGTGGATTTTTCGATGCCGGGACGCCTAGGCGCGCAGTATGTGGCAGCGGACGGGGCGAAGCTGGTGCCGGTTATGATCCACCGCGCGATTCTCGGCTCTATCGAGCGATTTATCGGAATCTTGATTGAAGATCATGCGGGAAAATTCCCGACCTGGTTGGCTCCGCTGCAGGTGATTTTGCTGAATATCACCGAGCGGCACTCCGAGTATGCCCATAAAGTGCAAAAAACCTTGAAAAAACAGGGAATCAGAGTCGATAGTGACTTGAGAAACGAGAAAATCGGCTATAAAATTCGGCACTACACGTTACAACGTGTTCCGTATCTCCTCGTGGTTGGAGATCGGGAGGTAGAAACCAATACAGTTGCCGTGCGCACGCGCGACGGTGAGGACCTGGGAGCCATGGACTTAGATGAGTTCGTGGGCGTCCTTGACCGAGACGTGGCGTAGCACGGCTTTCGTCGTTTGGAGGAATTAGACTATATCCGCTGAAAAATCGATTCGCCTCAACGAGCAGATCACTGCGCTTTCGGTGCGCTTGATCGGTGCCGATGGTGAGCAGGCAGGCGTCGTGCCAGTGTCTGACGCGTTGCAGATTGCCGAGGATGCCAATCTCGACCTAGTAGAAATTTCCCCGAACGCGGACCCCCCGGTATGCCGGGTAATGGACTACGGCAAATTTCGGTACACGGCGAACAAGAAGAAGCACGAGGCGAAAAAGAAACAGAAACAAATTTCCGTCAAAGAGGTTAAGTTTCGGCCCGGCACCGATATTGGTGACTACTCGGTAAAGTTGCGAAATTTGATTCGCTTCTTAAGCGAGGGGAATAAGACCAAGGTGACTTTGCGTTTTCGGGGCCGGGAAATGGCCCATCAGGAATTGGGATTGGAAATGCTGAAGCGAGTCGAGTCCGATTTGGATGAGATCGGTATTGTCGAGCAGTATCCGAAAATGGAAGGTCGGCAGATGGTAATGGTAATCGCGCCAAGGCGATGATTACCTAATTGTTTACTGGAACAGGCAGTGGTTTTGAACAGTAGTGAACTGAATTATGCGCAGTGACCTAAACTCTGCGCGACGGGAGTAACAGATGCCTAAGATGAAGACGAATCGAGGTGCCGCCAAGCGCTTTAAACAGACTGCCAGCGGCGGGTTTAAGCGCTCGCAAGCGTTCCTTAACCATATACTCACCAAAAAATCGACCAAACGTAAACGCCACCTACGCCACGGTCTGATGGTGGACGACGCCAATAAGGCTGCGGTAAAACGACTGCTGCCGTACGGCTAACTGGAGATACTCGGATGCCTCGTGTTAAACGCGGAGTTACCGCTCGCGCCCGCCATAAAAAGGTAATTAGTCTGGCCAAGGGATATAGCGGACGCCGTAAGAATGTATTTCGTGTGGCGAATCAAGCCGTCGATAGGGCCGGGCAGTATGCTTACCGCGATCGGCGCCAGCGCAAACGTCAGTTTCGTGCGCTTTGGATTGTGCGAATCAATGCGGCGGCCCATGAAGTCGGGCTCAGCTATAGCCGTCTTATGGATGGTCTTAAGCGCGCATCTATCGAAGTGGATCGTAAGGTGCTGGCCGATCTTGCGGTGCATGATCGGCAAACATTCTCGGCGCTGGCCGACAAAGCGAAGACGGCGTTGTCCAGTTAACGCACAACCTTAGTTGTGCGCGCAGTGCATCCTCCCGCAAATGTGAATTGACCTAGGGAAAGGCCGCGGCCTTTCCCTTTTTATTTACAGGGACGTAATGTAGGCCGATTTTGCAGGAGCGAAAATCGGCGGTGGCCCGGATATTTCACCAAGGCGGACCAAATTTCAGCGATATGATTAACATTCGATGATGAATTATCCAGACTGCAATCGTGGATAGCTCTGAACTCAACGACATAGATGACCTGCGCGGCACCGCGGAGGCGGCGATCAGTGCCGCCGCCGACGAGGCGGTGCTAGAGCAACTGCGGGTTCATTACCTCGGTAAGAAGGGCGCCCTTACCGAACAGCTGAAACGCATCGGCGGATTGCCGCCGGAACAACGGCGTGCGGTGGGGCAAGCCGTCAATGCCGCAAAGCGAAGCCTTGAAAACCGTTTCCGCGAGCGCCGAGAATCATTACAGACGGAATCGGAAGCGGCGCGATCTGTGGTCGAAGCCATCGACGTCACGTTACCGGGACGCGGTACGGAATTGGGTGGGCCTCACCCCATCACGCGCACGCTGCAACGCGTCGAGGCGATCTTCGGGCGTCTCGGCTTCGGGGTCGCTGAGGGTCCGGAAATCGAAGACGACTTTCATAATTTCGAAGCGCTGAATATTCCGGTGGATCATCCGGCCCGGGCGATGCACGATACGTTTTATATCGACGAACATACGTTGTTGCGCACCCACACCTCGCCTGTGCAAGTTCGCTACATGCTTGAGAACCCGCCGCCGTTACGCATTATTGCCCCGGGGCGGGTATATCGCTGCGACTCCGACGTGACCCACACGCCGATGTTTCATCAGGTGGAAGGCCTCGCCGTGGACGAATCGACGACGTTTGCCGATTTGAAAGGCGTGCTGATCCATTTCGTAAGGGAATTCTTTGAGGCCGACCTAAAGGTGCGTTTTCGACCGTCTTATTTTCCGTTTACGGAGCCTTCTGCCGAAGTCGATATCAGCTGCGTTTTCTGTAGTGGCGACGGCTGTCGGGTATGCCAGCGCACCGGTTGGCTCGAGATACTTGGCTGTGGGATGGTGCATCCTGAGGTGTTTCGCCACACCGGCGTTGACTCCGAACGATTTCGTGGTTACGCGTTTGGTATGGGAATCGAGCGCCTTACAATGTTGCGCTATGGAGTCGACGATTTGCGTTTGTTTTTCGACAACGACCTCGACCTGTTACGGCAATTCCGATAGGGCCACCGGGATGGAACGCATATCGTGATAATTAGTGAGCAATGGTTGCGGACCTGGGTCGATCCACGTTTGAGCACTGCGGAATTGGCGTCTCACCTCACTATGGCGGGCTTGGAAATTGGCGCTGTCACCGCGTTGAATGTGCTTCACAGTAAGGTCGTTGTGGGTGAAGTGTTGAACGTCGAGCCACATCCGCGGGCGAATCGTTTGCAATTGTGCACGGTTAATGTTGGCCGTCGCCGGTTGTTGCGCATCGTTTGCGGTGCGCCCAATGTCGCACCGGGTTGTAAAGTGCCAATCGCACTGATCGGCGCGCGGTTACCGGGCGGGGCGATAATAGCGAAAACCCGTGTTCGCGATGTAGTGTCGTCGGGCATGCTGTGCTCCGGGGCTGAGCTCGGATTGGATGACAGTGCCGGTGGCTTGTTAATTCTGGATAACGATGCTACGCCGGGCCTGGAACTCAACACCTACTTGCAACTCGATGACCGATTGTTGGATATGGAGTTGACGCCAAACCGTGGCGATTGTCTAAGTATCGCCGGGGTCGCCCGCGAGGTCGGGGCTTTGACTGCAGCGAAAATTTCCGCGCCGGCGATTCGCGCGCAGCGCGCCCGGAGCAAAAGCAAGCGACCGGTCCGGTTAGCGGCACCGCTCGATTGCCCCCGGTATGTCGGTCGGGCTATTGAAAACATTGACATGCACGCCCGTACTCCGGATTGGATGCGGCAGCGGCTAACGCGTGTAGGGGTGCGGCCTATTAACGCCGTGGTGGATGTGACCAACTACGTAATGTTGGAACTTGGGCAACCTATGCATGCGTTCCACCTCGATGCTGTGCACGGTGGCATCGTGGTGCGCCATGCGAAGCAAGCCGAAAGTTTGACGTTGTTGGATGACAGCAAGCTCGATTTTGACGGTGGTGAACTCATTATCGCGGACAAACATGGCCCGATAGCGTTGGCGGGAATCATGGGTGGACTGCATTCGGCGATCAACGATCAAAGCCGCTCGATAGTGCTCGAAGCCGCCTATTTCCGGCCCGGCGCCGTAGCCGGTACGGCACGACGTTTCGGATTGCATACCGATGCGTCGCACCGCTTCGAGCGTGGCGTCGACCCGAGTGGCCAGCGGTTGGCGATGGAAAGTGCCACCGGATTGTTGTTGTCGATCTGCGGCGGTGTGGCGGGTCCTGTTGTGCTCGCGGAGGATAAATCGCATTTGCCACGGCGCCGCCCGATACGCCTGCATTATCGGCATATCGAACGCTTGCTGGGCGCTAAGGTGCCGGCGGCCCGGGTCGATAGCATATTGCGCCGACTTGGGATGACGGTGCGACGCGGTCCGGCGGGATGGCGGGTCACGCCGCCGCCGCACCGTTTTGACATCAGTGCCGAACACGATCTCATCGAGGAGGTGGCTCGGGTGCACGGCTACGAGCAAATCCCAGAGCGAGGTCCGGCAGTGAGCGCGACCCACCGTACACCGAGCGAACAGCGAGTCGCAGATGGGCTGATCCGGGAAACATTAATGGGGCGCGGTTATTTTGAGGCAATTACGTACAGCTTCGTCGATCCCGTGTTACAGCTCCGAATCGAACCCACTATTAAGGCCACCGCGCTGGCCAACCCGATCGCGTCGAATATGGCAGTGATGCGTACGAGCCTCTGGCCCGGCTTGGTACAAGCGCTAATTCACAACCATAGACGCCAGCAACGGCGTATACGTTTGTTTGAGCTGGGTAATGTGTTCGCACGTCGGGCGGCAGCGGAACTCATGCTCATAGGTGGTATTGTGACCGGCCCGGTCTGGCCCGAGCAGTGGGGATTAGAGCGGCGAGACGTTGACTTTTACGACGTTAAAGGAGATCTTGAAACCGTGTTTGCGTTAACCGGCGAAGCCGACGAATTTGCCTTCAAGGCTGCCGAGCACCCGGCATTACAAACAGGGCAGTGTGCGCGGATTCAGCGCGGGCGCAAGAACGTCGGCTGGATCGGGCGCCTCGACCCGGCCTTGCAGCGGGAATTGGACATCGAGGCACCGGTCTTTGTCTTCGAACTCCACGCCGACGGGATCCAGAGCGGCCGCCGGCCGCAATTCGCTCCGATTTCCCGATTTCCCGCCACACGTAGGGATCTCGCCGTCGTGGTGGATGAGAGCGTTTCCGCGGAAATTCTTCTTAAGACCGTGCGCCAGGCGGGTGGCAGATCCCTGAGAAAGCTCGAGTTATTTGACGTATACCGCGGGGAAAGTATTGATTCGAGAAGAAAAAGTCTTACTTTTTCCTTGACGTTCCAGGAGTTATCACGCACTCTTAATGAGAGTGATATCGAACATATAATGACTCGAATCCAGCAAATCGTTAAGAACAAGCTGGGTGGCGAGTTACGCAGTTAATGGGGAGAACCGAATGGCAGTCACAAAAGCAGATCTGGCCGAAACCCTGTTCAATGAGTTGGGACTCAATAAACGCGAAGCAAAAGAATTCGTGGAATTGTTCTTTGAGAAAGTCTGTGAGGGCTTAGAAAAAGGTGCACCGGTTAAGTTATCGGGCTTTGGCAATTTCGGGGTACGGGATAAGAATTCACGGCCGGGGCGAAATCCAAAGACGGGCGAGGAAATTCCGATTTCCGCACGTCGAGTGGTTACGTTTAAAGCCAGTCAAAAGCTTAAAGAACGGGTGGCAGCTAATGTGAAGAACCAGCCCTTAGATTCGGTTAAAGGGACTTCGGCCTGATGCTCGACCCCGCCGGCAACGCCAGCCTGCCCCCAATTCCGGGTAAGCGATATTTTACGATCGGTGAGGTCAGTGAACTTTGTGCAGTCAAACCCCACGTTTTGCGGTATTGGGAGCAGGAGTTCCCGCAGCTAAAACCCGTTAAACGGCGTGGCAATCGACGTTATTATCAACGCCATGAAGTGCAGCTGGTGCGACAGATCCGTAACCTATTGTATGTCGATGGCTATACCATCAGCGGTGCCCGTAATAAATTAGAAACGGATGCAGCGGGGGGAGACCGCAGCGGTCAGGTCGGAGTCGGCCCGAATCAGCAGTCGATCCGTCATCTTGTCCGCGAACTCGACGAAGTCATCGCGCTACTGTCCGATTAATAGTACTGTACCGGCACGGGGCGTAGCGCAGCCTGGTAGCGCACCTGAATGGGGTTCAGGTGGTCGGAGGTTCGAATCCTCTCGCCCCGACCAAT
>CAXMMZ010000034.1:0-6853 GCA_964194565.1 Arenicellales bacterium | reverse complement strand
CCCATGGAAGTCATTTCAAAGAAGCCCGCGCCACTGCGTACCGCCCGCACTTCTTCGCCGACGTAGGGATAATAGTTAAACTCGCGGTAGCTATAGACATCCTTCGGAGCTACGCCTTCGGGGGCATACCATAATGCAGTTTCCCAGCCGTAAACGGCTCCCCACACGGCATTTTTCGCAGTCAAACGATCGTAACATGGTGCGGTTTTGGCGGGGCGCGCGGCCGTCCATTCGTAACCGGGAAAGTGAACGCCGAAATTGTGCCCGAACGCCTCCTTGTTTTTAATACCGGTCCAATTGTGATTGGCGTAGCCGCCGAAGCGGCGCGAATCGATCTCCGATAAATCGATCTCCGGCTCTCCTTCCATGATCCAAGTCACGAGCTGCTCGCCGACACCTCCGCCCATCAGAATGCCGCCTGAAAATCCCTCGGCCAACCAAAAATTGTGCAGTTCTACAGCAGGGCCAACCAGCGGCAGGTTGTCGGGTGACACGCATATCGGTCCACGCACGTTGTTCTTGATGCCGACTTCAGTAAACACCGGCACAAGTTTGGTTACAGCTTCCCAATTCAATTCAACCGAGTCGAAGTTCTCCGGCAACAGATCCGCTCCAAACCACTCCGGAACGCCGTGCTCCGCGAAGTGCTCCAATTTGTCCGGTCGCTCATACGGCCCGAACATCAAGCCGTTACGCTCTTCTCGCACATAACCGTTAATGGTTTCGTCGCGCAGTACCGGCATCTCCGGCAAGCCGTCCGCTTGACGGCGCTCGAGTTCCGGAACGGGTTCAGTCACCCAATACTGATGCAGTATCGGAAACGCGGGAATCGGCACACCGATCATACGGGCGGTTTGCTGCGCGTAATTTCCGGTGGCAGTGACGACGTGCTCACAAATGATATCGCCGTTATTCGTTTTGACTTTCCATTCGCCGCTGGTCAGATACTCGAACCCGGTCACTTCGGTGTTGCGGTGGATGCTCGCGCCGTTATTACGGGCGCCCTTCGCGAGCGACTGGGTGACATCGGCCGGGGCGATATGCCCGTCGTCCGGATGGTAAAGCGCGCCCCGCAAATTCTTGTTTTCCGCCAACATTGGCCATAACTCATGCACACGCTGCGGCGAAACGATCTCGGCATGAACACCTTGTGGCTCGGCAAGGCTCATATAATTCAGGTATTCGTCCATACGCTGGTTGGAGTTCGCCACTCGCAACTGGCCGCATTTATGCCAGCCCACCGATTGCCCGGTTTCCGCTTCCAATGCTTCATATAGCTCAATGCTGCGCGCGATCATGCGGCCGAAACTGTAACTGTAGCTGTATAAAGGGATCAGACCCGCCGCATGCCATGTCGATCCAGCGGTCAGCTCCGTACGCTCCAGCAACACCACCTCGGTCCAACCGCGTTTACTCAAGTGATAAAGAATATTGACGCCGACACAGCCACCGCCGACCACCACTACACGTGCATGAGATTGCATAGACGAATACCCGTTGTCGCTCTAAACGTTCGTTGCGGGGTGAGCACAGGAAATCTCGCTACACCATTTCCGAAAGAGTCGCCCCAGGCACCAAATCAATGATAGCTTTGCGGCAGATAATACCGCCTGAAAATGGTAGCCCGCGATCGAACCCTCGCTCCCCTTCGGATGTATATCCCGTTACACAGATTATGGTACAAGGATGAGGCGGTGCCGTGAAGAGAAATGATGACGCGCCCGGTGCAACAAGCGTAGGCGATACCGGCAATCCGACAGAGCATGGGCACTGGCAACGAATATCAAGACTAGCAAAAGGGGGGTTCCTCGAACGGATCCGGCAGCAACGGATTACCGGGTCTGTAGAGACCCTCCTAGATCCAATGCTTGGAGTGACCGAATATCCTTTACAACAATGCACGCCGATGCATACCATCATCTAATCAAAACGGGAGTAAGCGTTATGCGGCACCCTCAATCGCTGGCGGAAATCGTGACCAATGGGTTGTGCATCGGTTGCGGTTTATGTGAATCGATAGCGGGCCCGGATCGGGTATCGATGGTGATGGTCGATCCACCGGGACGGTTGCGACCGAAAATCCTTCAGCCGCTTGACTCAGGAACGGAGCAAGAAATTATTCGGGCGTGCCCCGGTGTGACAATAGATCAACCGGTGGATGCGCGAAGGCATCAACGAGCGGAGATCGACCCGGTGTTTGGGCCGTGGATCAACGTATGGCGCGGGCACGCGTCGGACCCAAATATTAATCACGTCGCGTCGTCTGGCGGTGCTTTAACCGCACTGGGCATCTATTTACTCGAATCCGGGAAGGTCGATTTTATATTGCATGTTGCGGCCTCCACCGAACAACCGATGCGATCGGTTCGCCACCTCAGTTTTGACCGTGCCGCAGTAATGGAAGCGGCCGGGTCGCGTTATGGTCCGTCCGCTCCACTGGTTGATTTTAAGGAACTACTGGAACGCGGGAAGCGCTTTGCCGTAATCGGTAAACCATGCGATGTCTCGGCGGTACACAATATGCGCAAGCTCGATCCCCGGGTTGACGAGTTAGTGGCCTACACACTGGCATTTTCTTGCGGTACGTTTGCGGATCTGAATTGTTCGCACGCAATGCTGCGCCGCAACGGGATCCAGACCGAGGAGGAAGTTAGCCTGTTTCGGTATCGCGGCTATGGGTGTCCGGGACCTACCCATGCCGAAACCAAAGACGGTCGCGTGGTCGACGAGGCGTATCTCGACTTCTGGTACGGACCATGGGGCTGGACCCACCAGTTTCGCTGCAAGATTTGCCCTGATCCCACCGGTGAGATGACCGATATCTCGGTGGCAGATGCTTGGCCCGGCGGGGGACCGACAGAGGAAGAATGGGGAGGTTGGAGTCTGCTTATCAGCCGCACCGACAAAGGAGATGCGATAATGCGCGAAGCGCATGACAAGGGTGTTCTACATCTTGATGCGTCCGGCATCGGTGCGATGTACGAATGCCAGCCTCACCAAGCCGTCAAGATTCAGGGAATGGAAGCGCGGCTCAGCGCGATCGAACAAGAGAATCAAATCGGGCCTCGGTTTCGCAATCTTCGACTTAACGAGGCGGCCGCGAAAACCGATACCGAGTTTCAGGATCGCAATCGTGAAGGCACGCGGGAGCGAATTCACAAGGGCGTGAATCGGGAACCCCTCGCGTAGGTATCCTCTTAAGGAACCTATGCACCGATTGGGACTCGGTTCGATTTCTGCCGTTGGGGATCAACTGATCGGCGGTTTTCGGCTTCGCCTCTAACCGTCTTACGCATCCCAAGGCATCCGCGTCGGCGTCGCTGTTCTATCAGCATTTCAATGTAAACCGTTTGTAAACTTTCCAAGTCAAGTTTTACATAATGCGGCCTGATAATCCCGCTCGCTCCACTCTATTCTTTGAATAACCATACGACGAGAATTAAAAGGAGCATATCAATGAGAAGCAACATTCACTTTAGAACTATATCAACCTGCGTGGCGGTACTCGGAAGTCTGGCACTACTTATTATGTTCAGTACCTCAAATGCAACGGATGCACGGATACTGTTTCAACAAGACCGCACACCAAAAATACAGTTGGCGATTTTGCTGGATACCAGTGGCAGTATGAGTGGACTGATCAATCAGTCACGAAACCAGCTCTGGCAGGTCATAAATGAGTTCTCCCAGGCAAGACAAAATGGCAAGGCGGCGATACTGGAAGTGGCCGTTTACGAATACGGAAATAGTGGATTATCGGCCCAATCCGGCTATATTCGCCAAGTCACGGGCCTCACAAGTGAACTCGACCAAGTGTCGGAAGCACTGTTTTCATTGACTACCTCTGGCGGTGCGGAGTACTGCGGAATGGTTATCCAGGATACTGTGGATCAGTTGGAGTGGAGTCAGTCGAGCGATGATATTAAGGCAATCTTTATCGCCGGCAACGAGCCGTTTACCCAAGGCCCGGTGCGATATCAACACGCCGTTCAGGCTGCGCTCGAGAAGGGCATCGTTGTAAATACCATCCACGCCGGTGACTACGAGACCGGTGCAAACACAGGATGGAAGCACGGCGCACAACTGGCCGGTGGCGACTATATGCATATCGATCAAAATCACGTAGTCGCACACATCGTTGCTCCGCAGGACCAACGTCTTACTGAACTCAATACTCGCTTGAATAAAACCTACATCCCTTATGGCAAAACAGGCAACCAGAGAGCAGCTCGGCAAGTTCAACAGGACGAACGTAATGCGGAAGAATCTGTTGCGCTGTTAGCGAACCGCGTCGCGTCAAAAGCTTCGTCGTTATATAACAATGAGAATTGGGATCTGGTTGATGCCATCGATTCCGGTAAAGTCGACCTAGATAAGATGGATACGAAAGAGTTACCACAACCCATGCGCTCAATGGACAAACAAAACCGTCGCGAGCATGTTGAAGCTGCTGCCGAACGACGTAGGGTGATTCAGTTGGAGATTAAAACTCTGACTGAGTCGCGGGGAAAATACGTTGCGCAGAAAAAGCAAGAGACTGCCGAAAAGAATGTCAATACCGTCGATGACGCATTGATATCCGCGGTGCGCAAACAAGGCGAACGGAACAATTTCGTTTTCTAACGACTAATGCGCTAAGGGTAAGGGCAATAGCTAGTTGGCTATTGCCCTTTTTGCTTATCGTGTCAGAACTAACATCAGGGAACCAACAAGTGTGCAATGTTATGCGTCACGATAATGATCATAGTTCGCTATAAATGACGATACAGATGTGTTTTAGGCATTTGGTCGTCATAATTTACGATTTCCAAATTCGACTGAGTAAGTCATAATTCTCCATACAAGGCGAGTAATATCCGAATTCCAGGTTAACTCGCCTAGTAGTACGACTATGAAATGAAATTTATACATCTTACCGATCCGCACCTGGTTGCCCCGGGGGATACCTTACACGGCATCGATCCACTACAGCGTCTGCGAGAGTGTTTGTCGCACATCGCTGAAAAGCATGATGACGCGGTATTTTGTGTAATTACGGGTGATCTTGCCGACCAGGGTCAACAGGAGGCATATCAAGCCCTACACGATGAGTTGGCAGTGTTCCCGCTCAAGACGCATCTTTTACTCGGAAATCACGATCACCGGCAGAACTTTTTGGCGGCGTTTCCCAATAAAAGCCGGGATGCGCATCAGTTCATCCAGTCGACGTTGAGTCACGAGTGTGGCGACTTTGTGTTTTTGGACACTCTGGACCAAGGACAGCACGCCGGGCTTTATTGCGAGGCTCGGCGCAACTGGTTGTCTGGTGCGCTAGCACAGGTGAAGAATCGCGATGTATTCCTGTTCATGCATCACCCGCCGTTTCAGATTGGCATGCCCCAAATCGATTCGATGTCGCTAGCTAATCCCCAAGAGTTTACGGAAATTATCGAGTCCAGCAATCGCATTAGACATCTATTTTTTGGACATCTGCACCGCCCGGTGAGCGGCGCGTGGCGAGGAATTCCATTTTCCACATTGTTCGGCACCAATCACCAGGTCGCGTTGGATTTCGACACCATCGACGTTATACCGTATTCCCTGGAGCCACCGGCGTATTCGGTTGTTCTGATCGAGCATGATCGTACAATAGTCCACACTTGCTACTATCAAGATGAAACCGCTTGGCGACCGGAACGTCGACCATCCGCGCCATCTTAAGCGGTCAAAATCTTCTACAAGGTACCGCGCGGCAACGAGTAATATCGAGGTAATCTCTTGGTGCTGGCCTGTCCCGCGTTATAAACCGGCGTCTCGCCTGCCATCGTGGCTCGATGCAAAACGCGTTTGAATCTTCGTCGTCCAGCTTGAGCTTCGAAGTCATCATCGGCGTGCCATGGCCCACCCCCAGCTGCGTCGAGGTGTCTGTCGGACTTAGGGAGAATCTAATGCGGTGGCGGAAGGTTCGGGGATTGCACCGCTTGTGTGAACCGTGAACACATTTTAAAACCCCTTTACCTTATGCAACACCCTCACCGCGTGCTTGCAGCTGCGCGTAGTCTTTCCGCATTTCCGCCATCTCATCGAACTTGGCACGCAGCTTAGGGCGGTCCGCCACGAGTTGCGTGCATCGTCGCAGTGCAGGATAGGGCGCGAGCCCGCCGACGGTTTCAATATATGAACACCAATAGGAAATGATGAGATCCACCAGGCTAAAACGCTGCCCAAGAAAATACGGCCCGTCGGCGCGTAATCGCCGATCGATCACGCTTAACTGATCAAGCACGAGGTCGAGCGATCGCTGTTTCATAACCGTGACATCCGCAGAACGCAAAACATACCGATGCGGGTAGAAATAGCGTTTCATCGCCGGTTCCAGCTCGTCGGTGAGATTGAAGATACCACTCAAAAATCGACCTCGTTCCGGCTCATCGGACCGTGGGGCAAGATGCGTAAGCCCGTGTTGCTCCGCTAGATAAAGGTTGATGGCAGGGGTTTCGTACAACGTCTCGCCGCTCGAGGTGATCATGACCGGCACAAATCCGGTCGGGCTAATAGCGAGAAACTCGGGCGAGCGATGTTCTTGCTTAATGATGTCTACCTCGCGGCGTTCATACTCGATGTCGCCTTCAGCCATTACCATTTCTACCATGATCGACCGGGTAAAACGACCACCATACAATATATACACCGACAACTCTCAGCTCAGAAGAACACCAAACAACGCGTCTCAATACTCTCACGAGGTGGCGAGTCGGGCGCGGCGGTGGGGTCGTCAAAGGAGGTGTGGATCGTGAACCGAGCGCGGCCGTCAGTTTCCGAGTCGTAAGTTTTAAACAGCAATACCTCGCCCGATTGCACCTCGGGGAAGTAA
>CAXMMZ010000033.1:0-17916 GCA_964194565.1 Arenicellales bacterium | reverse complement strand
AGTCTGGTCGGAAACGACCTGGCGCATGCAATCGTTACGGGACAATCCAGAGTGCGCCCAACAAGAATACGATCGTCTCCTCGACACTACCGATCCCGGCATCCGGACCGAATTGAGTTTCGATGCGGGCGATAATATTGCCGCGCCGTATTTGCAAAACGGCGCCCGGCCGCGAATTGCGGTGTTACGCGAGCAAGGCGTAAACGGCCATGTCGAAATGGCCGCGGCATTTCACCGCGCGGGTTTTACCGCGGTCGATGTGACTATGTACGACATAATTTCCGGTGCCGTTAGTCTGGACGGATTCAAAGGGCTGGTGGCGTGCGGTGGCTTTTCATTCGGCGATGTGCTCGGCGCAGGGCAGGGGTGGGCGAAGTCCATCCTCTACCAACCGCGTGCCGCGGATCAATTCGCAGCATATTTCGCGCGTACTGACACATTTGCGCTGGGTGTGTGTAACGGCTGTCAGATGTTCGCGGGATTATCCGGAGTGATTGGCCACGCACAAAACTGGCCTCGCTTCGAGCGTAATCAGTCGGAACAATTCGAAGCGCGCTATCTGACTGTGGAGATACCCGACAACCCGTCGGTATTGTTGCGGGGTATGACGGGATCAATACTGCCCGTGGTTGTAGCGCACGGCGAAGGGCGAGTCGATTTTGCGGTGGCGGGCAGCGAGGCCGCCACCGCAGCGCAGAATCTCGTCGCGCTGCGCTATGTGGATCATGCCGGACGCGCGACCGAACAATACCCTTATAATCCGAATGGCTCACCACAAGGAATGGCTGGATTCACAACGCCGGATGGACGTGTCACGATCATGATGCCACACCCGGAACGCGTTTATCGGACCGTAACGAATTCCTGGGCACCGAGCGATTGGGGTGAACACGGCCCATGGATGCGGATGTTTTGGAACGCGCGAGTCTGGGTCGACTAGCGTCGTTAGTTTTTAAGTGGGACTCACGCGGATCGCTTGTTCCAACTACTACGGGTTAACTTTATGAGTGCACATAGTTTTTCGTGGACGAATTTCTTATTGCGATTGGTGTTCGCATTGATGCTAGTGTTTGTTACCTATAACCCCGAGAAACTGTCGTATTACCACTGGGCCATCGCACCACTGTTAGGCGGAGAGGGCGATGCGTCCGTGTCCGTGCTACAACTGTTTTTGGGTGTCGTGCTACTGATCGGCTGGGTAATTTTTCTACGCGCGACGATGCGTGCGCTCGGAGCCATCGGCTTGGTTTTAGCCATCGCATTTTTCGGTACGCTGCTATGGCTGGTCGTGGATTATGGCCTGGTGTCGACGGAAAATTCCCGCGCATTATCGTACCTCGTGCTGCTGGGATTAGCCGGAGTGTTATCCACCGGCTTGTCGTGGTCTCATATCCGCCGCCGACTTACCGGCCAACTCGACGTTGACGAGACTGACGAGTAGCCCAGATAGAACGATAGCGAAATCCGCCAAAGTTACATAGTTCAATACACCGCACAGCAAGTTACTCATTCGGCAAGTCGAGTTCAGCAAGTTCTTTCTCCCGAAGGGGTAAGTCGCCGGCTAGAAAATACTCGTCAAGTTGAGGGGGCTCAATCGACGTCTGCGAAAGCATGTCGTGCACTTGACCGCGGTGATGCACTTGATGGATGAACACGTGCGATAGAACATTCGCTATCGTTTCGGTGTACTTTTGTCCGGTCACTCTTCGAAACGACACGATTGAAGCGAGTGATGAGGCGTCTTGGACCTCGCAGAAATCGATCAGCTCGTGATCGACCTCGAGTTGCCTGTTTCTCAATGCCGGAAGATCAGAGCAAAGCTCGTCGCAGTCCGGGGGCACGCGCTCCTCTCCAGACAGCCTGCCGAGGTATACCAAATCCACGATGAGAATATGATTAAGCGTGGCATGGATAGAGCCGAAATAGGCCGCACGCTGCATGAAGTACTCTTGCTCAGAGAGGTCGCGGCAAGCCGAATAAAGCCGGTAGTTGCTCCAGTGATTGTTTCGAGCCATAGCGACGAAATGTGATTCCAGGGTAATCATGTGCTTCAGTCCAGTTAACGCGCGTTTCCAGCCTGTAAGGCCCGGATCTGCATCGACACGACCTTGCCGCCCTCCAACGCCTGGGTCCCCACGGGCACAAATCCCAGTTTGGAATGGAATGTCAGCGACGCCGTGTTCACCGGCTCGAGGTTCATCTCAGCGGCCAGCCAATGCAGTTCAGCGTCTTGAGCCCACGATTCAATGTGAGAATAGAATACTCTACCGATGCCCGAGCCTCTCGCACTTTCTAAAACAACAATCCGGTCGATGTAGAAGAACCGTTTCAAGCGATCTTTAAACCAACGGTAGTTGACACTGTCGTACGCGGAACCGTCCCCGAACCCCATCAGGAAGCCCACGACACCGCTGTCTTGCTCCGCGACAATGGTTTGCGTCGACATCCCGAACAGAGCACGGAAACGAACGCTATCCATAGGACTGGTTTCGGCTACTGATGCGGCGTTCAATCGGAGGATGTCGTCTTCATCAGCAAGGCAAGCTTGTCTCAGTGCGAAATCAACCACGACGCGTCCTTCTCACTCTATTCGTGAGGCCCGATGAACAGGGAGTTGTCTACCTAGCGTCATTTTCAAGCACTAATATCGTCACTTCCGGTGGTACCAGAAAACGAACCGGCAATATGCTCGTACCGACAAGGTCACATGATCCGGTACTTCCGGGAACGGGTCCGGGTTGTGGGTAAATAGCAACGCGGACTCGTCGTATGTCAGTGGCGTAGTTGGTGTTGTAAACTGTTACTCTCGCGTTTGGATATATCATGGGCTTAATCAATCGTTTTTCAACTCTGTAACGGCCTGGAGTCTCACCCCGATATCTTATGAAACGTTCGGATTACGGACGATCTCGGGTTTCGCGCCGCCTCGGCGCAATTCGCCGTAAATGAAAAATTCGCCGGAATTAAGAACTGCACCGCGCCAGCCAAGTGCTTCCACGCGTTGCTGCAGCGCTGCGGGTTCGTAGAAGACTTTGACTATGTTGTATTCGCGGCCGTCATTGAGTCGCCGGGGTTCCGCATCATCGGAGCGTGTCCCGAGTTTGTGGTCGAGTGCGGTGGAATTAGGTGTGTACGCGCTGTCGATGAAAAATACCGTGCCGCCGGGTGCGAGCGCGATTTCGACCAATTCCCAAAAGTATTCGAAGCGCGTTGCCGGTACGTGGGATAACCAGAAGCTAAAGAACACGAGGTCATAACGATGCGGCGGATGCCATTGAAAGATATCGGTCTCAACATATTCGACGGTGGCTTGTGCGATTGACGACCGATCGATGCGCGTGCGATTGATTGCAAGCATTTCCGGCGCGGCATCGACGGCGGTGACAGAATCGGCGTGTGCGGCGAGCCGTTCGGTCCAAAGGCCGGTTCCGCACGCGAGTTCGAGGGCTCGACGGTATGGAAGAACGTTTGCGAGTGCGGTTTGCAGCGCTGCAAATTCACGTTGCCACTGCACCTTATGCGCGGCACCGCGGTCGTAACGGCCATGGCGGTGGAACCATTCGTCGTATTCATCGGCCCGCGCCCGGTAATAGTCGATCTGTTCGTCGATCGTGCGATCGTTCACGACGCGGCCAACGCGTCGGTCACAGGTGGGGAGGGTGCATCGAGTGCGTTTGAATCGGCAGCGCTTGCCTGACGTTGTTGCAGCTCCCATAGTGCCGCGTAGGTGCCGCCGCTACTTAGCAAGCTTGCGTGGTTACCGCGTTCGGTGATACGCCCGTCGTTCAGCACGAGAATCTCATCGGCATCGACAATCGTCGATAGACGGTGGGCGATAACAAGGCTCGTGCGATTCGCGACGACGGCGCGCAACGCGTCTTGAATCGCCTTTTCGGAATGGGAGTCGAGCGCTGAGGTGGCTTCGTCCAATATCAAAATTGGCGGATCTTTGAGAATAGTGCGCGCAATCGCTACGCGTTGTTTCTCGCCACCGGAAAGCTTTAGTCCGCGTTCGCCGACTGCGGTTTCGTACCCGTCCGGTAGTGTGATTACAAAATCGTGCAGATAGGCGAGCCGCGCCGCACGCTCGACGTCAGCCGTCGAGCAGTCCGGTTGCCCGTAGCGAATGTTGTGTTCGATCGACTCGTTAAACAACACTGTGTCTTGCGGTACGACTCCAATCGCTTGGCGCAGACTGGCCAGCGTGACGGCACGGATATCCTGGCCATCGATGCTGATGCTGCCGGCGTTGACATCATAGAATCGAAACAACAGCCGCGCCAACGTGGATTTGCCCCCACCACTGGCACCGACCACGGCGACTTTTTTGCCGCCATCGATCGTAAAGTCGATACCTTTTATTATCTCGCGGTCTGGCCGGTAGGCAAAATGCACTGCGCTGAAGCGCACTGTTGCGACGCTGATTTTCAATGCCGGGGCATCGGCTTGTTCGGTGACATCGGGTTGTACGTCCAGAAGCTTAAACATGCGCTCCATATCGGTGAGACAATGCCGAACTTCACGAAAAATAGTTCCGAGAAAACTCAGTGGGATATAAAGTTGGATTAGAAAAGCGTTTACCAATACGAAATCACCGATTGTCATTGTGCCCACCACCACTCCGCGGCTGGCTAGGATCATAATAATGGTGAGGCCGGTGGCGATGATGACTCCCTGGCCGACATTCAACATCGCCAACGTCGTTTCACTTTTTACTGAGGCTTTTTCCCACTCCTTAAGGTGGGCATCGAAGCGGGCAGATTCATAATCCTCATTACCGAAATACTTGACGGTCTCATAATTAATCAATGCGTCGACCGCCGTGCTGTTAGCACGAGAGTCCATTTCATTCATGCGTACGCGGAACTTGGTACGCCAGGTTGTCACCAGATAGGTGTAAATAAAATACAGCGCGACGGTAGTGAGTGTGACGATGGCGAACCACGCATCGTAATTGATCAATAGAATAACCGTGACGACACTGATTTCGAAGATTGTCGGTAGGATGCTGAAGATCAGATAGTGCAGTAGTTGGTTGGTGCTGCGACTGCCGCGTTCAATATCGCGTGACACACCACCGGTTTGACGATCGAGATGAAATCGCAGCGACAGTCCGTGCAAGTGCCGGAATATCTTGTTTGCGATATTACGAATCGAGCGTTGTGAGGCGCGTGCGAATATTGCGTTTCGTAATTCGTTGAACAACGATGTGCTGAGACGCAGTAGGCCATAAGTCAGCAGTAACGCGATCGGAACGGCGACGATTTGCGTCGTGGCACTGGGTTGCTCGAACCCGTCGACAATGGCCTTCAGCGCGAGTGGTACGCCTATATTGGCGAGTTTCGCCACGCCCATGAAGGCCAACGCTGCCGAAATACGGATGCGGTAATCCCACAGATAAGGCACCAGCGTCTTTATGGTTTGCAAATCGTCGCGGTGGCTCGACGGCAGTTCGGTGCGGGGGCTACGCATTATCTTTTAGAGTATTGGCCGATGTGGTTCGCAACTTTCGCCGCTGGTTAGTGCTGCGCGCTACGCGATAGCCCAACAGTATGGCGAGGATCAAGATATAAATCAGGGGTTCGCGAATATCCGATTTTACCAACCACAAATAATGAATAACACCGCAGGTACCAGCGAAATAGGCCAGTCGGTGTAAACGGCGCCAGCGTTTGCCACCGAGCCGCTTCAGCATTTTGTCGGTGGACGTGATTGCAAGCGGTAGCAGCGACAAAAACCCCAACATTCCTACCATGATATAACGCCGCTCCAAAATATCTTCGAGGATCAGGCGCCACGCGAAGAACTGATCAAAAACGAGATATACGAGAAAATGCAGGCATACATGGAAAAACGCAAACAGCCCAAACATGCGCCGCAACCGCACCAAACTGTGTATTCCGCTCAGATACCGCAGAGGTGTGACCGCTAACGTAATGAGCAGAAACCGTAACGTCCAGTCGCCGGTCGCAAAGGTCAGGGTTTCGACCGGGTCGGCGCCGAGCGCGCCGCGATACGCCGCGTAGGCAAGTTGAGAAGCCGGCAGCAGACATAACACGAACAGCACGGGTTTCGCGCGTCTTACCCAAGTCATTTGTACCGCCGCTTTGTTGCGCTTATCCATGAATTAGTTACGTTTTGGAAGGGCGCCGGAATTGCTGTACGGCGACAATCGGGGTTTTCGTGAGTTTAGGTAGCCATGCGCTCAAAGAGCGAGCACGGCCGCAACGGCGCAAAGACTCTTTCAAGTCGACGCGTTCAAGTCAGTTCGGCAGATGAACGAGGCAACTGCTGCCACAAGTGGATGAATTTCGAGTCAGAAGTTCTTACTCAAATCCATGCCGCTGTAGAGGTGCGCGACTTGTTCGCCGTAACCGTTGAACATCAGAGTGTCCCGCTTTAGCCAATCGCCGATACGACGCTCTTGCGCCTGGCTCCAGCGCGGATGATTGACTCGTGGGTTGACGTTAGCATAGAACCCGAACTCGCGTGGCGCCTGGACCTGCCAAGTATTTACCGGTTGTTGCTCAACAAAACTGATCCGTACGATGGATTTGATGCTTTTGAAGCCGTATTTCCAGGGCACCACGAGCCGGATTGGCGCGCCATTTTGATTGGGCATCACCTCGCCGTACAACCCGACGCCGAGAATTGCGAGCGGGTTGGTGGCTTCGTCGATGCGTAATCCCTCGATGTACGGCCAATTTAAGCTAAACCCCAGCCAATTGCTGCGCTGCCCCGGCATCTGTTCCGGGTCCACCAACGTTTCAAATGCCACGTACTTCGCATTCGAGGTCGGTTCCACGGCTTTGATAAAACTTGCCAAAGAAATACCGACCCACGGAACCACTATCGACCACGCCTCCACGCAGCGCAGTCGGTAGACCCGCTCTTCGAGCGGGAACTGCTTAATAATGTCGTCGACGTCCCACTCTCGTGGTTGTTTGACTTCGCCGTCCACCAGCACGGTCCACGGCCGTGGGCGCAGGCTGTGAGCAAGCTTCGCCGGGCTTTCTTTGTCGGTGCCAAATTCGTAGAAGTTGTTATGCGTGGTGACGGCTTCGTACGGCGTCAATTCTTCGTCGGTATCAAATTCGCTCGGAGTCAGTGGGCCTAATTTGGCCGCGCCATACGCCGGTGTGACGGCCGTACCGGCCGGTACGGCTACGCCCAGAGCCAGAGCCGCGCCGCCTTTCAGGAATTCCCGGCGTTTGGTGTACAGAGAGCGGTCGCTGATCTCGCTTGATTTAATGTCATCCGGTCGTTTGATTAGCATTGTGAATCCTGTCGTCGTTGCGTCCGTTGATATTCGGTTATGGATCGTAGACCATCGAACTCAGCACGGGGTTCCGCAATTTCGAATCGACGCCGATTACATACGCTCAAATATGGCGGCGATACCTTGCCCGCCGCCAATGCACATCGAGACCAACCCATAACGCCCGCCCGTGCGGTGTAATTCGTACAGCGCCTTCACGGTAAGTATACATCCCGTAGCGCCCACGGGATGTCCGAGCGAGATGCCGCTGCCGTTGGGGTTGGTTTTGTCGGCCGGCAGGTCCAAATCGCGCATGACTGCGAGCGCTTGCGCCGCGAATGCCTCGTTTAACTCGATCACATCCATGTCCGCTACCGCCAATCCGGTTTTTTCCAATACCGTGCGGATTGCGGGCACCGGGCCGATTCCCATGTACTTCGGCTCAACGCCGGCATGGGCATATCCGACCATGCGGCCGAGCGGAGTGATGTTACGCGATTTCGCCGCACCCGCTTCCATGAGCACTACGGCCGCGGCGGCGTCATTGATGCCGGACGAATTGCCGGCCGTGACCGAACCGTCCTTTTGAAAAACCGGGCGCATTTTCGCCATGGACTCAAGGTCGGCGTCGGTTCGGGTGTGTTCGTCGGTCTCGAAGACCACCGTTTTCTTACGCTGTTTCACCTCGACCGGGAGGATCTGCGAGACAAAATAACCACTCTCGATGGCATTAGCGGCCCGCTTGTGGCTTTCGAGCGCGAGTTGATCTTGATCTTCACGGGTGATCTGCCATTTTTCCGCGACATTCTCGGCGGTGACGCCCATATGGCAGTCGTCGAATGGATCGCTCAGACCCGCAGTCATCACGTCGATGAGCGCACTGTCACCCATACGTTGCCCCCAGCGCATATTGGGCGCCCAGTACGGGGCACGGCTCATGTTTTCGGCGCCACCGGCTACGGCCGCGTCGGCGTCGCCCAGCAACACGGTTTGCGCCGCGCTGATGATGGCCTGCAAACCGCTGCCGCAGAGCCGATTAACCGTCACCGCGGGGGTCGCCACCGGCAGGCCGCCATTGAGCGCCGCCACGCGAGCCATATACATGTCGCGCTGTTCGGTGTGCATGACGTTGCCGATCACACAGTGACCGATCTCAGTGGGATCGAGTTGCGCGCGAGCCACCGATTCGCGCACGACTTGGGCCGCTAAGTCCGCCGGTGGGATCGACTTCAAAGAGCCACCGTAACTGCCTATGGCGGTGCGTGCGCCACTCACTACAACGACTTCGCGTTCAGACATTTCGTTTCTCCCAACGTGTGAAATTCGTTGCCCACTCATCAGAGCAGGCGTTTATGGATTGGCCAAAGATCTCTAAATTAGTTCCTCGTAAAGCTCGTAGCTTGTCGGGGCCATGCCCAACGCGCGGTAGGTCCGCTTGGCGGTGTCGTTATGCTGTTTGACATACAGTCGAAAGCCACACACATGCGCTGATTCCGTCGCGCGATCCTTAACATACTGGTAGAGATCGCGATAAATGCCGCGGCGCCGATGGGCCGGCGCGATGTAGACGCTTTGTATCCACCAGAAGAGTCCGTTTCGCCAGTCGCTCCATTCGGTGGTAATCATCAGCGCGCCGACGCTGACGCCCCCGGACTCGGCAATGGCGTAAAAGCCGCGTTGCGGGTTATCCAGCATGGCACGGACACCGGCCATGACCACCGCCTCAGGCAGCTCGATTCCCTCGGTCTCGTACGCCATCGCTATGTTAAACTTGGCCAGTGTTTCAGCATCGGCAGCGGTGCCGAGTCTCACAATAGGTGCCTCTTGCATGTTAGTTTTGTCGGCTTGCTCTGGTAATGTCACGATCGTACCGTCGGCGATTGCGTCCCACGGTGACCAAGGCCGGGAGCTCGCATGACCCGAGTGCGCCGGCAAACCGCTCAACAGTAATAATCGCTCGGAGAATAATATGACGTCGTCGTCTGGGAATACAAACGTTGCATTTATCGGTCTTGGCGTGATGGGGTACCCGATGGCCGGTCACCTCGCGAATGCCGGCTATACCGTAACGGTATATAACCGCACCGCGGCCAAGGCGGCACAATGGCTTAAGGAATACCAGGGCCGGTCCGCGGCTACGCCGGCGCAAGCCGCGGAAGGCGCGGATTTCGTATTTGTCTGCGTTGGCAACGATGACGATCTGCGTGCCGTGACTTGCGGCGCGGATGGCGTTTTGCAAGGAATGCAAAAGGGCGCGATCCTGGTAGATCATACCACGGCATCGGCGAACGTGGCCCGGGAGTTGAACGAGCAGGCGGTTGAGCGCGGCGCGGGATTTCTCGACGCACCGGTATCCGGCGGCCAAGCTGGGGCGGAAAACGGCGTGTTGACGGTCATGGTGGGGGGCGAGCAGAGCGTGTTCGATCGTGCGCAGCCGGTCATTGGCAGCTATGCTCGCGCAGTGACGCTATTGGGCGATGCCGGCGCGGGTCAGCTTACCAAAATGGTGAATCAGATCTGCATTGCCGGGCTTGTGCAAGGCTTGTCAGAGGGTTTGAATTTCGCACTACGCGCGGGGTTGGATGCCAAACTCGTGCTCAGTGTGATTTCCAAAGGCGCCGCACAATCCTGGCAAATGGAGAATCGCGGCGAGACCATGGTGGACGATCAGTTCGAATTCGGATTTGCCGTGGATTGGATGCGCAAAGACTTAGGGCTCTGTATCGATGAGGCGCGCCGCAACGGTGCACTGTTGCCGGTGGCCGCTCTCGTAGATCAGTTTTACGCGCAGATACAAAGCCGCGGCGGCAGGCGCTGGGATACGTCCAGCTTGATCCGCGCATTGTCCAATCCGTGATATTACCGTACCTCCGAAGCTTTTCAACTTAACCGCGTAAACATAATGCGTCGCCTCATCGTCATCGAGCGTTCCCGTACGTTGCGTTACCTGTTGACGCGACTGTTCCAAGGCACGGGGTATACCGTGGATATTTTTAGCGGTTATTCGTCTGGGTTTCGCGCGATACTCGCAAATCGCGGCTTTGGTCGTGATTACGCGGGAATCATATTGGGTTGGCCTACGGGTGCCGATTTGGCGTCGGATGAACTCATCAAGGCGCTGGAAGAACGGCCGTTCGATAATAATTTTATTTTGGTGCTGAGCCACGAGGCGTCGCCGAGTGCACGAACGTGGATAGCGGAACGAGGTCGAGGCGGCTATTTGCTCTGGAGCAACTATCCGGAAATCGTGCGCACGATCGATCTGCATCTTGAAAATGCCGAATCCGAACCAGCTTCGATGGATATCCAGGCCGCAAGTACGGGGGCGGGTTTGCAGGTGTTGTTCGTCGACGACTCACCCAGTAGCCGGGTATTTTTCAGAAAATTGTTGCTCACCCGCGGTTACCAGGTCGATACCGCATCGAATGGCGAAGCAGCGATGGAAAAGCTCAACAGTGGGCGCTTTCATCTCGCCATCATTGACTATTACCTGCCGGACACGACGGGCGGACGATTGTGCGCGCAACTCAAGGCCTCGGGTCAGTTGCAGCAACTTTCCTGCGCCGTGATTACCGGCGCGTATTCGGATGAATTAATCCGCGATTGTCTGAATGCCGGTGCAGTGGAATGCATGTTTAAAAGTGAACCGCCGGAGTTATTTGTGGCTCAGGTGGACGCGATGGCGCGTTCGGTACGCACCCAACACACACTGTATGAGCGCCAGCAGTTGTTGGACGGTATTCTCGGTGCCGTGAACGAAGGCATGGTGGTAGTGGATGACGACGACCAGATTCTCTACGTGAACCAAGCGGCACGAGACTGGCTCGGCTATGCGACGGAACGCGAATTGGTGGGTGAAAACGCGCGCGAAATTTTGCATACACCGGCTGACGGTGCGGGTCCTGCCGCGGGCTCGAGAAAACCTGCCAAGGCCGATTCGGAGCAAGGCGCGATCGTGGAATCGATACCCCGAATTCTGGTGCGCCAGGACGGTCAACGTATTGCAGTGCTCACCAGTGCTTACCCACTGCGGGTCCATCACCGGCGCATCGGCACCGTCATCGCGTTTCGGCGCCAAACCGAGCGCGCGGTATCGGACAAGGAAGTGTGGTGGCAGGCGACCCACGATCCGCTGACCAAATTACTGAACCGCAGTTATTTCGAAGTACAGGTGGAAACCGAGCTACATCGGTTGCGGAATAAAAACACCCATAGCGTTATGGTGATTTTGTCAGTCGAGCCAATATCTGTCGATGTCGAGACCGCGGAACAATACGATTCCGAGCCAGGGCCTATCGTCGGTGGATTGCCGCGAGTGCTATTGGAAACCGTGGGCGACTTGTTGACGCGCCGCACCAGGCCGGACGATCTGTTGGCGTATCTGGGTGACGGCCAGTTCGCTGTGTTATTTCGGGATATCGATCGCGGCGTGATGGATGCGTTACGACGTACGTTGCAACGCATCCTCGACAGGGCGCGTACTTCGACCTCGTTCAAGTTCGACGGTACCATTGGCATCGCGGTGGTGGACGGCAATATGCAAACCGCCCATGAAGCGATCGGACGCGCCGAACACGCGCGGCAATTGGCGAAGAAAAAAGGTCAGGATCAAATTCATTTGTATTCGGTGGGGGGCTCGGGCGCCGCTATGAGCGGCCACAGCGAAATCGCTTAATCACGTTGTTCTCGGTCGCCGATGAGCCCGGGAAGATCACGGTCCATTTGGTCGCGCGCGGCCTCATACAGTTGTCTCGACGAATACTGCGTATGCGGAACGGGAACGAAGCGGCGACGTGGTTTTTCGGTATGGCGTTGGCGCATTCGTAGGACTCCAAACCCACCGATCGCCGCCATCACGACGGCGCTGTATACAAACATCGCCTGGGGCGCGGTATGAGCCATGATGGTGGCGGCCAACATCGGACCGAGCACGGCACCGAATCCATAGGCCAACAACAGCCCACTGGCGGTCTGCACAAGACGCGAGGCATCGGCGCGATCGTTGGTGTGGGCCGCGGCTAATGAATAAATCGTAAACGACAGACTGCCGTAAATCCCACCCAGAATGAATAATACGAGCGGTGGGGTTTTGCCGACGGTCATCGCGATAGCCATGCAGGCGACGCTGGTGCCGAGCGCGACACCGATCAATATGTAACGGCGATCGACACGGTCGGAGAGCCGTCCAATTGGCCACTGCAGCAACAGCCCGGCCAAAATTACCGAAGACATAAACAGCGAGGTATCGGTGAGGCTGAATCCGATTTGCTGTGTGAATACCGGACCCATGCCATAGAACGTGGCATTCACCAAGCCCGCGGCGAAGGCTCCCAATAGACCGAACGGAGACAATTTGTATAGCTCTCGCAACCCGATTGGGTGCGCTACGACAGGCTGCGGTGCTTCGGCGCGGGTCAGTAATACCGGCACCAATGCGAGCGAAAACAGGATCGAGATGACACTAAACAAATGGAAGCGGCCGGGATCGGCCAACGGCAGCAAAAACTGCCCGCAGCCCGCGGCGGCATAGTTGGTGATCATGTAGATCGACAGAATTTGCCCCCGATTTCGATTGGTGGCGCGTTCGTTCAGCCAGCTCTCGGTCACCATGATCATGCCGGCCATGCAAAATCCCGATGCGACACGCATCAGCAACCACGCTAATGGATCGACGAGCATGGCGTGGGTCAGTGCCGATACCGACATTATTGAGGCAAATGCCGCGAAGGCACGGATATGGCCGACGTTGGCCACTACCCTCACCGAGTATCGTGCGCCCAACAACAGGCCGAGAAAGTAGCTACCCATGATGACGCCAACAATCGCGGTGGAGAAGCCTTCGATCATCGTGCGTACGCCGAGCAGTGTCGCGAACAAGCCATTTGCCAACAGCAACAAGCCGTAGCTGAGTAACAGCGATGCCACTGACTTGAGCGTTGCAAACATGGATGAATTTGGGCTAGTCCGGATACTTAAGGAACCTCTGCAAAAGTCATGAACGATCAGTTTGGGTCCAAAATAATCAATCTCTGCGTTGCGAAACGCAAGCAATAGCCCGGCTATTACTGGCATTTCGCGCCTTGATCTTGATCATTTTTAATCCCAACTTGATTCGCCCAGACTTATGCAGAGGTTCCTTCATTAAGGGTTCAGGTCGACTCGGGTACATCCGTGGTTCGATCGAGGCAAACGATGCTGAAGCCAATGCGTCCAATTTACGCTATGACCGAATCGAATGCTGGCAAGATGCTCGGGGCACGGTCCGCGTTAGTGAATCATCCGGGTTAGTGGGCCGCCGATCATGGCATTTTCGGGGAGAATTCGAAAGAGTTGAGGCAATCGCGGGTGTGCACCGGTGTGCTTGCGGCTAGCGAGCGGCTATGGGTTAATAGGATATCGTGTTTGCGTTCTTATCGATCATGGCAATCGCAGCGGTGGGGTGCCGCGGCTGATGCCGGAGCTGTCGTTTCAACCGGCTGTTGCTGACTGGTTTGCGACGCAGTTTGCGGCGCCGACTCCGTGTCAGCGCGAGGCCTGGCCGGTCATTCAATTGCATCACGACACGTTGATTGCAGCACCGACCGGATCCGGTAAGACCCTGGCGGCGTTTCTTGCGTCGATTGACGAGCTGGTCGCAAGTGCTACTGCGCACGGATGCCTCGAGGATAAGACCCAGGTCCTGTACGTGTCGCCGTTAAAGGCGTTATCCAACGATATCGAACGCAACCTGCGGGCTCCACTGGCTGGCATCGCCACCGGATTACAACAAGCCGGTTACACCGGTATCGACATTCGAGCGGCGGTGCGCAGCGGTGACACCTCACCGGCTGAGCGCAATCGAATGCGCCGCCGGCCGCCGCATATTTTGGTGACGACGCCGGAGTCGCTATATGTATTACTGACTTCCGAATCGGGACGGCACATGTTATCGACGGTACGTACCGTCATTGTCGATGAGATCCACGCCGTGGCCGGTAATAAGCGCGGCGCTCACCTCGCGTTGTCGCTGCAACGGCTCGAGGCGTTGACCGAATGCCGTCCGGTGCGGATTGGCTTGTCGGCGACGCAGCGACCGATTGCGCGTATTGCGAAATTTCTCACCGGCGTGGTGGACCGTGGCTGTCAAATAATCGACATGGGCCATACGCGGCCGCGCGACCTCGCAATTGCAATTCCGCGATCGCCGTTGGCGGCGGTCATGGCAGCTGAAGTCTGGAGTGAAATTTACGATCAATTGGCGGCGCTCGTCGCGGCGCATCGGACGACGTTGATTTTTGTCAACACTCGACGCCTTGCGGAACGCGCCGCGCGCCATCTTGCGGAGCGGCTCGGTGAAGACGCGGTAACATCGCACCACGGCAGCCTCGCGCGGGAACACCGTTTCGACGCAGAACAGCGCTTAAAGGACGGCGCGTTGCGTGCCGTCGTCGCAACGGCGTCGTTGGAGCTCGGCATCGATATCGGTGACATCGATTTGGTTTGCCAAATCGGTTCGCCACGCTCGGTGTCGGTGTTTTTGCAGCGTGTCGGTCGTTCCGGGCATGCACTGGGAGCACTACCCAAAGGTCGGTTGTTTCCAACCACGCGCGACGAGTTGGTGGAGAGTGTGGCGTTGCTCGATGCAGTCGACCGTGGCGAACTGGATGAACTAACGATACCGCGTGGATCGCTCGATGTGCTGGCGCAGCAAATCGTCGCTGAAGTCAGTTGCCGCGAATGGGGTGTCGATGAGCTGTACCAGCAAATCAGCACCGCGCAGCCGTACGGCGACTGTAGCCGGCGGGAGTTTGACGCGGTGCTGTCGATGTTGGCGGATGGATTCTCGACGCGCCGCGGCCGGCGTAGCGCGTATTTACATTACGATGCGGTGAACCAACGCCTGCGGCCACGGCGCGGCGCGCGCTTGACCGCGATTACCAACGGCGGCGCGATCCCAGAACAATTCGACTACGACGTATTACTTGAACCCGAAGGCTTGCGCATCGGTTCGCTCAATGAAGATTTTGCGTTTGAAAGTCTGGCGGGCGATATCTTTCAGCTAGGCAACGCTTCGTACCGGATTTTACGCGTCGAACGCAGCGTGGTGCGGGTCGAAGACGCCAAGGGCTTGCCGCCCACGATTCCGTTCTGGTTTGGAGAAGCACCGGGGCGTAGCGATTTGTTGTCGCTCGCCGTATCGCGGTTGCGGGCCGATATGGCGACAATTTTGCAAGACGGCGTCGAGACCGCCATCGACGTTGTCACCGAACGCTACGGTTTGGATGCCGCGGGTGCGTGCCAGTTGGTGGAATACTTGGGTGCGGCACAGGCGGCGTTGGGGGTGTTACCGACCCAGCAGACACTCGTTGCCGAGCGTTTTTTCGACGAAAATGGCGACACCCATCTGGTTATACACAGCCCTTACGGATCGCGCGTGAATCGCGCCTGGGGTCTTGCGCTGCGCAAACGCTTTTGCCGAAAATTTAATTTCGAGTTGCAGGCGGCGGCACTAGAGGATTCGATCGTGTTGTCGCTCGGTCCGAGTCACAGTTTCCCGCTCGACGAGATCAGTAAATATCTACGCAGCACGTCGGTGCGCGAGGTGCTGACCCAGGCGCTTCTGGCCGCGCCTATGTTTCCCACACACTGGCGCTGGGTCGCCAATATCGCGTTGGCGGTGAAACGCAATTGGTCGGGAAAACGCGTGCCCGCACCACTACAGCGGGGTGATGCAGAAGATCTCGTGGCCGTGGTGTTTCCGGATCAATTGGCGTGTCAGGAGAATATTGCCGGTGAACGGCAAATCCCCGATCATCCATTGGTGCGGCAAACGATTGACGACTGCCTCACCGGAATCATGGATATCGACGGCTTGGAACGCTTGCTGTCAGGTCTCGAGCATGGCGACATCGAATTGATCAGCCGCGAATTGACCGAGCCGTCGCCGTTGGCGCATGAAATCCTCAACGCTCGCCCATTCGCATTCCTTGACGACGCACCGGCCGAAGAACGCCGTACCATGGCGGTGCAGGCGCGGCGTTATGTGGATATCGAGGACGCAGCGCAATTCGCGGCGCTCGATGCGGACGCCATCGCGCGGGTGCGTTCCGAAGCATGGCCGGATCCACAGACCGCGGACGAATTGCACGATGCATTGGTACTGGCGGGTTATCTTTGCGCTGACGAAGGCCGTTTCGGTCGGCGCGGTTTGTTGAGTGCGGCACCGATGCACGAAACGCAATTCGGATGGCAAGCGTTGTTCGATGACTTGTGTGCCGAGCACCGAGCCACCTGCATGCACACGCCCAGCGGGCAACGCTTGTGGGTGGCCGCGGAACGGCTGTGTCAGATGCAGGCGATCTTTCCTGAAGCGTCGTTGCAACCGCCGATTGCGGCGGCGGGCGCGCTCACCGAACAGTCGTGGGATCGATCGTCGGCGCTGCGTGAATTGGTTCGCAGTCGGTTGGAGGTGCTGGGTCCGACCCGCGTTGCAGAGTTAACCGAATCGCTGGGGGTGGAGGCGACCGCAATCGATGCAGCATTACTCGCGTTGCAGACTGAAGGTTTTGCGATGCAGGGCGCGTTTACCGGCGCGGCACCGGGCGAATGGTGCGAACGGCGCCTGCTCGCGCGCATACACCGCTATACCGTGCAGCGCTTGCGCCAAGAGATCGAGCCCGTGTCCGCCGCGGATTTTATGCGTTTTCTGATCGGTTGGCATGGCCTGACAGCCGATACGCAAGGCTCCGGTGCGGATGCCGTGTACCGAGTCATCGAACAACTCGCCGGATTTGAGATCCCGGTCGCCGCCTGGGAATCGGTGATATTACCGTCCCGCATCACGGGCTATTCAGCGTCGTTATTGGATGAGCTCAGCCTACAGGGGCGGGTGCAATGGTTGCGCGTGCCGCCGCGCCGTGACCCAGCGCGTACCCATCGCCCCGCGGCGCCGGTGCGTACCACGCCCATAGTGATTGGCCCGCGCGGCTACGGCGCATTAATACGGCGGTTGTCGGGTGCCGTTGACGGCAGCAGTGTTGCGATGTCGTCGGCCGGGCTTCGTGTCGTCGAAACGTTGCGCACTGAAGGCGCGCTATTCTTCGATGAATTAGTGGAATGTTCAGGAATGCCGGGCTTCCAAGTGGAGCAGACCCTGGCGGAACTGGTGGCCGTCGGGGCGGTGAGTTCGGACCACTTTAATGGCCTGCGCGCATTGTGCCGATCCGGTAAACGGCGACGCCGATCGCCGCGAGCGTCGGCGCTGGGAATCGAACACGCCGGTCGTTGGAGCGGTTGCCGGCAGCGCGTACCGAACGACTCAGCGGACAAATCGGGCACGGACCTCGAACAGATAGCGCGTGTGTTGTTGCAGCGGTACGGCGTCATGTTTCGCCGGCTCATGGAGCGCGAAGCGGATTGGATGCCGGCATGGCGGGATTTGCTCAGGATTTACCGGCGGCTCGAAGCGCGCGGCGAGATTCGCGGCGGTCGATTCGTGGCTGGGTTTTCGGGTGAGCAGTTTGCGTTGCCCGAGGCGATCGGTGCGTTACGGGCCGTGCGCCGTCGCCCGACCGATTCAAAAATCGTTTCTGTGGCGGCGGCGGACCCGTTGAATCTGGCTGGAATCATACTGCCCGGCGAGCGTGTCGCGGCCAACAGCCAACAACATCTGCAGTTTC
>CAXMMZ010000032.1:0-2976 GCA_964194565.1 Arenicellales bacterium | reverse complement strand
AGCGCCGCATACGTTAGCGCTTGATCTCGACCTCGACAAATACGAATTCGCTGTCATTAGCGTTAATGACATCGTGTTCGACGCCGGCTTCACGAAAGTAGGCTTGCCCCGCGACTAACTTCGCGGTCGTGGTGTTGCTGTCAGGTCCGAGCATTTCTAAAATTCCCGTCGTCATTGGCACCACAACGTAGTCGTGCTCGTGCCGATGGTGGCCGGTGGCAGCGCCGGCTGCGAAACGCCATTCGGTAATTCGCACTTTGTCATTATCGGTTTGTACCGTCGGCTGTGCTGAATTGGGCATAATGTTCTATCCTTAAAGATCAGATTGGTTAGATTTGCGGTACTACGGTAGGCGCGAACTGTATGCAATGCAATTGATTGCACCGATTTGAGTATCGGCGGAGCCTGGGCATACTCTTGATTTGGCGCCGCTGGCGTGCCACATTTAACGGCTCGGTATGGCAAGATCCAAGCCATGGAGTCGAATGCCGGTGCAGCTGGATTCCGGTGTAGCTGAATCATCGAGGTGGTGGATGGACGTCTTTCAGGAAGCCGAACAGCTTAAACAAGTACCTATGTTTGCCAAGCTTGATCCCTCCAAGCTTAAGCTGATGGCATTTACCAGCGAAGCTGTCACGTTTCAGGGTGGGCAGATTTTGTTTCACGTCAATGATCCGACCGACTGCGTGTATGTGATTATGGACGGCGAAGTCGAAATTCTCGCTGAGACTGAAGACGGGGTATTGTTTCCGGTTGTTATACGCGGCCGAAACGAGCTGATTGGAGAAATGGCAGTATTGAACAATGCGCCGCGCTCGGCAACGTTGCGGGCTAACGGCGTAGTCAAGACGTTGCGAATTTCCAACGACACATTTCTCAAGTTGGTTTCCGAGAATCCCGACGTGGCGCTCGACGTGATGCGTCAGCTCAGTGACAAGTTGGCCCGATCCCATGAGCAGGTGGAGCAGATGCAAAGCCATGCGGGTCAACGCGACCATTAAAACTCATCTCAAAAAGTTGCGCTTGCTGATACGACGCTGATTGCAATCTCCGCGCTACCGCAATTATGAATTCCGAAAGGTTTAATTCGCTATGGCGCCGCTGTATGGTGGCAGGTGCTGAGTTCGACGAGGCCCACGCTTTCGATGAGCTTGTCGGGCTATACCATGAGGCGCATCGCTGTTATCACACAATGTCACACGTTGAACACTGTCTAATGCAAATGGATGCTGGTGCTAAAGCGATGGGTGGCAACGACGCGGTGGAGATGGCGCTATGGTATCACGACGCTATATATGATCCCAGGTCGAGCGATAATGAGCAACGCAGCGCCGAGTTATTCAAGAAGCGAGCACGAGCGGTGGTGACGGATGATTTCTGTGAAACTGTATGTCGTTTGATCAACGTCACCACCCATAAGAATTCACCCGTTACGGATGATGAGAAGTTTGTCGTGGATGTCGATTTGTCCGGTTTCGGTCTGCCGTGGCAGGCATTTAATGATGACAGTACACGGGTGCGGCGCGAGTATTTGCACTTAAGTGATGAGCAGTTCGTCGACGGACAACGTCGATTTTTGCAATCGTTATTGGACAGGAAGTCAGTCTATTCGACAGATTTTTTCCGTGAACGATATGAAACCGTGGCCCGAGCAAACATCGCTCGTCAGTTAGCGGCGCTAGGCCGATAACGAATACACGTTTACGGAGTTTTCGCGGCCGCGTACGGTTTCTGTACCTAGTCGTCGGAATGCAAACCCATCTCGCCCAGCGCGTTCGCAGGTCAGTTCATCCAGCAATATGCGGGTACGGTGTTGTTTATTAAGTTGTTCGAGACGTGCTGCCAAGTTGACGTCGTCACCATGGATAGTGTAGCCAAGTCGTTCTGGCGTGCCCACAAATCCCCCTACGACCTCGCCGGTGGTGATGCCGATCCGCGCTTGCAACGGAACACCGTTGAATGTATGGATTTTAAGAAGCCGTTGAATCTCCTGTGCCGCCGTTACCGCATTCCAGGCGTAGTCGGGGTTCGCTTCCGGTAAATTGAAACTCGCTAGAATCGCGTCGCCTTGAAACTGGCATATAGCGCCCTGATATTTCTGAATCGGTGCCGACACGACGGTGAAATATTCGTTCAATGTCGCCACTAAGTTTTGCGGTGACAATGTCTCACCGATCGCCGTGAAATTTTCTATATCGATAAACATAATCGTGGCTTCGCGAAGCTCGGTCTGTCCCGCAGTTGCGCCGTGTTCCGATGCCGCGATTTGACGCACGACTTCGGTCGGCACGAACCTTGACAGATCGCGCGCCGCCGCGCTTTCAACCACCGATTGGGTGAGCAGTTGATGGGCACGGGCGATCCCCGTGGTAAGAATCACTGTCACCATTAGAATCGAAATAACTTTGTCGAACTCCGCCCCCAACAGCACATTATTAGAGGTCATGTATTCGATATAGTCGCCGGTAACGGTGGTATTTCCGGGTGCTATCTTTACCGCGTAAAACACCATGAGTAACCAACCGGCGGAAGCCACAAGACCCGCCAAAACGACAAACCCCGCCTCGAAGCGCAGCGCCCGCAACGCGATAAATATAAATACATACAGCAGTGTGGGTGCTTTCAAATAGAACGAAGCCGGCTGCTCGTATTGCAGGTGGAAAGTCCATATCAGACCCAATAACAACAGCATATCTACGATGACCGAGAGCACGAGCATCCAGAACGGCAGACGGCGGGCATACGCTAATATCAAGCGGGTGATCGTGAATACGAAATACGCACCCAACGCCCACGGCACCGGCTCGAATCGGGTTTCGTCGGGAAACGCACTGGGCGCTACGGTATACAACCCGGCGAATGTCACGAGAATCGCGAGCTGCACCCAGCCGATGAGGATTTCACTGTCCTCCTGTTGGCGGTCGATGGTTTGGCGCACCCGATCCGGTAACTTCTCGTAACCGGATCGGCCAGCCA
>CAXMMZ010000031.1:0-10038 GCA_964194565.1 Arenicellales bacterium | reverse complement strand
GACGGCTCGCATCGGCCGGCCCGGCTGTACCGATATACACAGCCCGGCGAAATTCGATACTTAAAGTGATGCTTCGCACTGGAGGGATCTATGAATCGTAGCACTGAGATTTTCGACACATTGCAAACCACGATATCGCAGGCCGCCGGCGCGGCACGGCAACGCCATGCCGAGACGTTGACAGCGGATCGACGCAGCGTGTTGATCGCGCGCATCGAACAGGCGTTACAAGCCCAAAATGCCGTCATTGTCGCGCATTACTACGTGGACCCCGAGCTGCAGGATTTGGCAGATCGAACCGGAGGCTGCGTTGCCGATTCGTTAGAGATGGCGCGCTTCGGATTCGAACATTCGGCCGACACGATTGTTGTGGCAGGTGTGCGTTTCATGGGCGAAACCGCGAAAATTCTGAGCCCCGATAAACGAGTACTGTTGGTTGAGTCGGAAGCCAACTGCTCGCTGGACTTGGGCTGTCCGGCGGATCGTTTTAATGCTTTCTGTGACCAGCATCCAGAGCGCACCGTGGTAGTTTATGCGAACACCAGTGCCGCCGTTAAAGCAAGGGCGGATTGGGTTGTCACGTCGTCAATTGCGCTCAAGCTGGTGCGTCACCTGCACCAACGCGGTGAGAAGATTCTGTGGGCACCGGATAAATATCTCGGTGATTATGTGCAGCGCCAAACTGGCGCGGACATGATATTGTGGGACGGTGCGTGTATCGTGCATGAAGAGTTCAAAGCAATCGCTTTGCAGTCGTTGAAAAAGCAACGTCCCGAAGCCAAAGTGTTGGTGCATCCTGAATCGCCTCCCGGGGTCATTGAACTCGCGGATGTAGTCGGATCTACGAGCCAGTTAATTGGAGCAGCGGAACAACTCGATGCCCCCACCTTCATCGTTGCCACTGAAGACGGTATCTTCCATAAGATGCAACAACGTGCGCCCGGTAAAAAATTTCTGGCGGCCCCCACCGCCGGCGCCGGCGCCACCTGTGAAAGTTGCGCACACTGTCCGTGGATGAAAATGAACGATCTGCAGCGCTTAGCAAATGTATTGAAGACTGGGGCCAATGCGGTACATATCGATGCAGACATCCGCCGTCGTGCTGAAGTGTCTATACGCCGTATGGTGGAATTCGGTAAAAGCGTCGCGTCGGCCAATGTGGCTGACAGCGTGCAGCAGATATAAATCTACACACGGCAATGCTTGAGCGTGGTGGGCAACCGGCGTACCGGCATGGCTCGCCAAGCCGAGTCGGCGTGTTATTGGTCAACCTAGGCACGCCGCGTTCGGCCTCGACGGGCGATGTGCGCCGCTACCTAAAGGAATTTCTATGGGACCCGCGTGTCGTCGAAATGACGCGACCGTTGTGGTGGGTGATCTTAAACGGCGTTATTCTCAATCTACGCCCGCGGCGCACCGCGGCCGCATATCGCAAAGTCTGGACCGATCAAGGTTCGCCATTGCTTGCAATTTCCAAACGTCAGGCGTTGGCTGTGGCCGAAAAACTCGAACGGCGATTTGACGAGCATGTGGCGCTCGCGCTCGCGATGCGCTATGGCGAGCCGTCGGTGGCGGCGGGATTGCAAGAGCTGCATGCGGCTCATGCCGAGCGCATCCTCGTGTTGCCGCTGTACCCGCAGTACTCCGCGACGACGACGGCAGCCGTGTTTGATGCGGTGGCTGACGAATTTCGGCACTGGCGATGGCTGCCGGATTTTCAATTCATTACCAGCTATCACGATTTCGATGCCTATATCGAGGCACTGGCAGATTCTGTCTCGGCGCATTGGCAGCAAAACGGGCGCGGACAGCGCTTGTTGTTTTCATTTCATGGAATTCCAACGCGTTATATCGAACACGGCGATCCGTATGCTTGTCATTGCCGTAAGACTGCGCGGTTGGTGGCAACGCGGCTGCAACTCGACGACGACGCATGGTCGGTGTGTTTTCAGTCGCGGTTTGGGCGCGAAGAATGGTTAAAACCTTATACCGACGTCACGTTGGTCGAGCTGCCGCAGCAAGGTGTGCGGCATGTCGATGTTATCTGCCCGGGTTTCGCGGCTGATTGTCTAGAAACGTTGGAAGAAATGGATATCCAAAATCGGCAGCTATATTTAGATGCTGGCGGCGACAAGTTTCAATACATCCCGTGCTTAAATGACAGCGCGGTCCATATCGACGCGCTCAGCGCGTTGCTAGCGACTCGCATCGACGGCTGGGCCGATTCGGCTCGCGGCATGACTGCTGCGACCGAACAGCAACGCGTGCGGGCAATCGCGCAGGGTGCTCCGCGCTGACCGTATGCGGATGCGGTGCTACCGGCGCCTCCAAGATCATCATGCACCGAGCAGTTCAATTGGTTGTTTGGATTTGTTCTCTGATTCCAATAGTGCCCGGTTAATTTGAAATCGATCCTCCAACAACTTGAAGCGGGAGCAACCGTAGTCACGGCCACTCAGCGCTTAAGCCGGTATTGGCGTGATCATTTTAATCGATGGCAGATCGATCAGGGCCGCGAAGTCTGGCCGACGCCCGATGTCATCCCGTGGTCGGCTTGGGTGGTGCGCAGCTGGCGCCTGCGGTACGACGCCGGCGATTCCCGAGTCGTGCTCGAAGAGCACCAGGCACGTGCGTTGTGGGCGCGCGTTATCGCGGAAAATGCCGCGACGATGCCCCCTGGCTCGGGTTTATGGCACGCTCACGCCAGCGCCGATCGCGCGTTTCGGGCATGGCGCCTGCTGTGCGACTGGCAACTCACGAGTGCGGACATCGGTAGTGGATTGAGTGTCGATTGCCGGGCCTTTAAGGCCTGGACCGATCGCTTCGCCGTCGAATCGCGTGCGCAGGGTTGGGTCGACCAAGCCTCTGTATTAATCGAATTGCCGGAACTCATCCACAGTGGCGCGGTGGCGCTACCGGGTGTGATTCGTTTTGCGGGGTTCGACGAATTGACACCGGTGCATGACGCGCTGTTACTTGCGTTACACGCGGCGGGGGTGGATGCGGCGGTTATCGATGCGCCAGCCCACAGCGCTGTGGCGAGACGCATCGGCTTTGCCGATACGGATCAAGAGCTGGCCGCGGTGGCGGCCTGGAGTCGTGGTCAGGTCGAGCGTGGAGTTGGCGGTCCGATTGGCATTATCGTGCCGAATCTCGAGCGCTTGCGCGCGCGTGTCACGCGGCATATGGAGGACGCGTTGGCGCCGGGTGCGTCGATCGAGTTCGGCCCGGCGCAGCAGTTTGGATTCGAGTTGTCGCTCGGTGTGAAGTTGGCGCAGACGCCGTTGGTGGCCGCGGCGCTGGATTTTTTGCAGTGCGCCGAACCGCGCAGCGCGGTCGCCTTGCTGAGTCGGGTATTGCGTTCGCCGTTTGCGCGTGGTGCCAATATCGAACGCGCTGCGCGCGCCGCGATCGACGTGCGATTGCGAAATTACGGCGACGACACGGCCGCGCTTGGCGCGGTACGCGTGCTCGCCCAGGGCTCGGCGGCGCGACCGTGTGAATTGCTCGGGGCCTCTATCGAACGTGCCTTGGCGCTGTATCCGCCGGGCGGCGAACGCCGGGTGCTGACACAGTGGGTGCCTTGGATTATGGATTGGCTGGAAGCATGGGGTTGGCCCGGCGACCGCGAACTCGATAGCCGCGAATATCAGACAGTGGATGCATGGTGGGGATTGCTGGCGGACTTCGCTGCGACCGGGCTGGTATACGGAGCGGTGCCGTTGCGGGAGGCGTTGGCGACGTTGAGTCGCATGGCGGCCGAGCGCATATTTCAGCCGCAATCGAGCGCGGCGCCGGTTCAGGTGATGGGATTACTGGAAGCCGCCGGAATGGAATTCGACGCCTTGTGGATCACCGGGTTGAACGACGCAACGTGGCCGCCGCCGCCGCGACCCAACCCATTCTTACCGATTGTTTTGCAGCGCCATCACGGAATGCCACACGCCGATACCGAACGTGAGCTGCAACGAGCCGAGCAGGTTACGCACCGATTGCTCGCGTCGGGCCGCGATGTGGTCGTAAGTTTCGCTGCCCATGACGGTGAGCAAGAAGTGCGTGGCAGCGCTCTGACCCGCCATCTGCCGTCGTTAGCCGAGCCACCGACTCCGGTCGTCACATACAAAAGCGCGATCCATCGCACGCGACTGCCGCTCGAGGTCGTCGCGGACCCGACCGGTCGAGGGTTGTCGCCGCGAGTGATGACCCATGGCGGCGCCGAATTGTTACGCGATCAGTCGGCGTGTCCGTTTCTGGCCTACGCGCGACACCGGTTGCTGGCCCGGGATATCAACACGCCGGGACTCGGTTTGACGGCACAGGATCGCGGCACGCTTGTGCACGACAGCTTGGCCGAGTTCTGGCGTGTGGTACGGACGCAGCGACGGCTCATCAAGCTCAGTGCCGAGCAGCGCGCAGCGACGATCGCAGCCGCCGCACGACGTGCGCTCGCCGGTTGGAGCCGGCGCCGTGGACACGGCTTGCACGAGCGCTATCTGGATCTCGAGCAGCGTCGGTTGTGCGGCCTGATGGGTGCTTGGCTTGATTACGAGCAACAACGCGAGCCGTTCTCTGTAGTGGCGGTCGAAACTAAACACAGCGTTTGTCTCGGCGGATTAACCTTGAATGTGCGCGTGGACCGCGTCGATCGCAACGCCGACGATTCTCTGTTTCTGATCGACTACAAAACCGGCAAGATCGACCCCAAAACATCGCATTGGATGGGATCTCGTCCCGACGAGCCGCAACTCCCGCTATATCGCTACGCGTTCGAAACGGACCCCGACGAGGAGAAGAAGGTCGGTGCGCTCGCGTTCGCTATCGTTCGCGCCGACGAACAACGTGTCGTCGGACTCGCGGCAACGCCGGATTGTGCTCCCGGGCTCGCGTCGGCCGGGGCAGGCGGCGTGGCGGGTTGGATTGAGGTAGGCGACGAATGGAACCAAGCGTTAGAAGCGCTCGGCGCCGATTTCGAACGCGGCGCGGCGCAGGTCGATCCGAAATCGACCGATGACTGTCGTCGTTGCGAAATGCGGCCGTTGTGTCGTATCGACGAACTTGCCAGCGTGGCCCGCGCCGGGCAGGTTGATGCCGATGAATAGCTCGGCTCGCGCGATACCTGCGGATGCGGATGTCCGGCACCGCGCGCTCGACCCCGAGCGCTCGTTCATTGTGCAGGCCCCGGCTGGCTCCGGGAAGACCGAGTTATTAGTGCGCCGTTTTTTGCGGTTGTTGGCGCGGGTTGACGAACCCGAAGAGATTGTTGCGCTGACCTTCACCCGCAAGGCCGCCGCCGAGATGCGCGCACGGGTCATCGATGCGCTAAACGATGTCGTTGCCGATACCGGGGACCATGTCGCGGCCGCGCCGGCGCGCGGCGATGAGTTGCGCAGTCTTGCGCATGCGGCGCTGCGGCGAGATGCCGAACGGGGTTGGAGTCTGTCGTTATATCCGGCGCGGCTGCGCATCACGACTCTGGACGCGTGGTGCGCAGCACTGGTGCAACGTATGCCGTGGTCGTCGGGGTTCGGATCGCCACCGCAAGTGCGAACCGATGCAGAACTTATGTACCGCGAGGCGGCGCGGGCCACTCTGCGATTATTGGAGTCCGATACCAAGGTATGGTCGCAGGCGGTCGAGGCATTGCTCGAGCGGTTCGACAACGACCTACCCCGGCTCGAGACATTGTTGGTGGAGATGCTGGGTCATCGCGATCAATGGTTACGCCATATCGTCGGTGCGGACGTCGCGGCCGCTGCGCAACGCGCGCAATTACAAACCGACTGGGAGTGGGTCGTCGAGCGCGAGCTGCAAAAAGTGTGTGCGACAGCGCCTGCGGCACATATCGACGAACTGAACGATTGTGCATCTCATGCATTGGACACGGCGGCTACGGAGTGCGGCGCCGTGAGCGATGCGGCTGGCTTGCCGGGCGCGGAGGCGGCAGCGCTGCCGGCTTGGCGTGTGGTCGCGGCGATGCTGCTAACCAAAAAAGGCACGTGGCGCAGAACGACGAGCGGGGTGCGGGGGTTCGCGGCCGCCACGGCACCGGCGGAACGGCGCGATCAGCTCAAGCAACTATTGCGCGCGTTACCGGAGTGCCCGGCATTTGAAGCGTCGTTAGGTGCGGTATCGCTGTTACCGGATCCCGAGATCGATGCCGGCAGTTGGCAGGCCTATCGCGCTTTGTATAAATTGTTACCGCTGGCGGTAGCGCAACTGCAGTTGGTATTCCAAGCGAGCGGCAATGTCGATTTCACTGAAATCGCGCAGCGTGCGGCATTCGCACTCGGTCCACCCGATGCGCCGACCGATCTCGCCTTGGCACTCGACTACCGACTGCAGCATCTACTCGTCGATGAGTTCCAGGATACGTCATACACACAGCTGGATCTTTTGAGTCGGCTCAGCGCGGGTTGGGAACCGGAGGATGGACGTACATTGTTTTTGGTGGGTGACCCGATGCAGTCCATCTATCGTTTCCGTGAAGCGGAGGTGGGTATTTTTTTGCGAATAATGCGTGGCCGTTTTGGGGATTTAACGCTGGAGTCGCTGACCTTAAGCGCCAATTTTCGTTCTCAATCGGGCCTGGTCGATTGGGTTAACACGGCGTTCGCGGCGGCCTTGCCACGCCATCCAGACAGTGAACTGGGCGCCGCGCCTTTTATGGCGTCGACCGCGATGCACGCGACGCAGGCAGCAGCGGTAACCGTAAACCCACAACTCGGCAACGACCCGCAACAAGAGGCCGAGTGGGTACGCGACGTCGTCGACGCCGAGCGCGCACGCGCCCCGGGCGGGACTATCGCAGTCCTGGTGCGTAGCCGTGGTCATTTGCATGCGATTATTCCGTGCTTGCGGCGTGCGGGGTTGCGCTATTACGGCGTCGAGTTGGAATCGCTTGCGACCCAGTCGGCGATTCAGGATTTGGTCGCGTTGACGCGGGCGCTATTGCACCCGAGCGACAGCGTGGCGTGGATGACGGTACTGCGCGCACCATGGTGTGGGTTGACGCTGGCCGACCTGACCGCGTTGGCAGTACGCCAGCAAGAGGCGATCGTATGGGAGGCAATGTACGATCAGGTTGCGCTCGCCGCGATCAGCGAAGACGGGCGTCGGCGCGTTGAACGCGTCCGCGGTATTGTGCAAACCGCGTTGAGCCGGCGCCACCGGCAATCATTGCGGCGCTGGCTCGAGGCGGTGTGGATGGCGCTTGGAGGGCCGGCCTGCGTCGATACGACGGCGCTGCAGAATACCGCGACGTATTTCGATTTGCTGGACGACTTGGATCGTGCTGGTGACCTTCCCGATCTCAGTGTACTGCAGCGCGCGTTGGATTCGTTGTGGGCGGCGGCCGATGTCGAGGCGGATGGGTCGTTACAACTGATGACGATCCATAAAGCGAAGGGGCTGCAGTTCGACACGGTTATCCTGCCGGGGCTCGGCCGCACCACGCGGCATACCGAGCCTCGATTGTTGCTGTGGTCCGAGGTCGGTGGCGTGCCAGATGACCGCGCTCGGCTATTGCTGGCGCCGTTCGGTGGCCAAGGCGCCGACGCGAAATATGCCTATTTGCGGGAAATCGATAAACGCAAGAATCGCCTCGAATCGGTACGATTGTTGTACGTGGCGTGTACCCGTGCCGCGCACACGCAGTATCTCTCCGGCCATGTACCGGTCAACAATGACGGTGAGCCCCGCAATCCGCAACGCGGGTCGTTGCTGAGCCACATCTGGCCAGCCGTGGCGGCGCATTTCGCGGGACGACGCGCGGAGCCGCCGTCGCAATTGCCGTCCACAGCCAGTGCGGACGCAGTGCAGAATATCTCGTATTATCGATTGCCAGCAAACTGGCAGTTGCCGTGCGCCGCGCCCGCTACAATACCTGCTCAGGCGGGTGCGGGACCTGCAGCCGGGGCGATGGTGGAATTTTCATGGGCTGGCCACACTGCCCGCCACGCGGGCATCCTGGTGCATGAAGCCCTGCATCGTATTGCCGACGACGGGTTGTTGCGGTGGGTGCCGGAGCGGATTGTGGCTCAACGCGAATATTGGCAGGCGCGCCTGGCGGTTGCAGGTGTCGCGGCGAGTGAACGCGCTGCCGCGGTCGATCGGGTTGCGCGTGCAGTAACGGCGACGTTGCAAGACCCGCGCGGGCGTTGGATTCTGAATCCCGAACACCCGCAGGCGCGAAGTGAGTGGGCGCTCAGCGCGGTCCTTGATGGGCAGACAGTGGACGTGGTGCTGGATCGGACATTTGTCGATGCCGAGGATGTGCGTTGGATTGTGGACTTCAAAACCGGTATTCATGCCGGTGGCGACGCGGACGCTTTTCTCGATCGGGAACTCGCGCGTTACCGGCCGCAACTCGAACGCTATGCGGTGATGCTGGGCAAACTGGAACGACGATCAATTCGTTTGGGCTTGTATTTTCCGTTGTTAGGTGGTTGGCGGGAATGGCAATTCAGGCCTTGCGACACGCCGCCCGCGGCCGCAATATTAGGTTCGAGGCAACTATGATTGTGCGAAGGAACCTCTGAATTAGTCTGGGCGAATCAAATTGAGATTGAAAATGATCGAGATCAAGGCGTGGAACGCGCGTAATAGCAGGGCTATTGCGAAGTTTCACAACGCAGAGATTGATTATTTTCGGCTCAAGTTGATCGGTCATGACTTGTTCAGAGGTTCCTTGATAGGAATCCGATAGCGATGCCGGTAAGCTTTGATGACCGTTTGGTGGTCGCGATCTCATCGCGGGCGTTGTTCAACCTCGAGGAAAGTCACCGCGTATTCGAAGAACAAGGGGTGGATGCGTATTGCCGCTACCAAATCGAGCACGAAAATGAAGTGCTCGAGCCCGGAGTGGCATTTCCATTGGCGAAGAAACTGCTCGCACTCAATAGCGACGGCCGGGCGTGGGCTGAGGTCGTACTGATTTCCCGTAACAGCGCGGACACCGGATTACGCATTTTCAATTCGATGCAGCATTACGACCTCATGATCACCCGTGCCGCATTTTCCGGCGGCGAGAGTCCATACCGTTATGTCAGCTCGTTCAATGCCCATCTGTATTTGTCGGCGGATCCGCGTGATGTGGGTCGCGCGTTGGCCGACGGATTTGCGGCGGCCACGATATTGCCGTCTCACGTCGGCATGAATACGGGCGATCAGTTGCGCATCGCGTTCGACGGCGATGCCGTGGTGTTTGGAGACGATGCGGAGCGAATCTATCAGCAACAAGGGTTGCATGCGTTTACGGCCTCCGAGCAGGCTGCAGCGGATACACCGTTGCCGGGCGGCCCGTTCAAAAATGTGCTGGCGGCATTGCATCGCATTCAATCGGCGTATCCTCCAGAGCGTGCGCCGATCCGCACCGCGTTATTTACCGCACGATCGGCGCCGGCCCACGAACGCGTAATCCGCACCTTGCGTGCATGGCAGATCCGCATCGATGAGGCCGTGTTCTTGGGTGGGCTCGACAAAGGCCAGTTTCTAAAATCATTCGGCGCCGATATCTTTTTCGATGATCAGCAGGGTCACTGCGATTCCGCTCGGCAGCACGTACCGACGGGCCATGTCCCGCATGGAATTGCCAATGAATCGTGAATGCGGATTCAGAGCCCATCGGCTTGTAGCGACAAAACGGAGGTGACTTAATTGTTTCGGAAGCATCTGTACCGAGATCGGGTAATGGCCAAGGCGTGCCGATACCGCCGGCAAGTTCGGGCGGCGTTAATCGCGATTGTTATGTTTAGCCCTGCCGCCGAATCCGCAATTCCGGTGGCGGTGGATAGTGAGCCGTTGCCGAGCTTGGCGCCGATGTTGGAACGCGTGCGGCCGGCCGTCGTGAACATTGCGACCGAGAGCGTCGTGCAGCTTCGCGATAACCCGTTACTCAATGATCCATTTTTCCGGCGCTTCTTCAATCTGGAGCAAGGCCAACCTCGGCAACGTCGCAACCAAAGCTTGGGTTCGGGAATCGTAATCGATGCCGAGCATGGCTATATCATCACCAATAGCCATGTTATCAATAATGCCGAT
>CAXMMZ010000030.1:0-23732 GCA_964194565.1 Arenicellales bacterium | reverse complement strand
CCCGTGGAGCGGCCCGTGCTACCCATGCTCGCGATCATCTCCCCTCTCTCGACCCGTTGACCGGGCGCGACGGACACCGACGCCACATGGGCGTAACGGCTCGCAAATCCGAAACCGTGACTGACTTCGACCCGATTACCGTAGCCATCATCTGTACCGATTTCGGTGACGATACCGGACGCAACGGCACGAATTGGCGCGTCACTGCGATTCGCAATATCGACACCGCGATGGAAAGCACGACGCCCGGTAAATGGATCACGTCGATATCCATAACGCGACGATACCCAACCACCGTCGGTCGGCCAGCCTTGCGGGTAGGTCGCCTGTGCGAGATCACGACCGGCTATCAACGATTCCAATATCTCCAGTTGCTTGTGGTTGTCGGTGCTATGCTGCGTTAGTTGGTCGAGCGTGTTCATTAAGTCCGCGACTTCGGTCTTGCGTGTGAGCACTTCGACACTCGGCCCGCCCATTGCTGGATCGTCCGTGAAGTCGAACTCTCCCGCATTTAATTCCGACACCTCGGCGAGCCGTTGGCCCAAAGCGTTGAGCCGAACCAGGTGGGCTTGCAACACGCCAATACGACGCCCCATCTCACCGATTTCGATATCTGCAGACTCTCGTGCATCACGTAGCGCTTGCTGCTGACGACGGATGGCCTGCTCAAGGTCAGCGAGCCGTTGCGAAATTTGGCCCGCGGTGGCACGGCGGTGCGCCGCCAAACGTCGATCAGCGAGCGTCACTCGCGGTGCAACCGGTTGAGCCTCACCGGACTCTAGCGATGCGAGGTAATCCTGAACTTTGCTGGAGACGAAATACGAAGCAACACCCATGCCGGCACTGACGGCAAGCAGCAACACGGCACCCAACACCCCTAATCCCCGCATCGAAAGGCCACGCGCCGAAGACTGGCATGCCATGAAGATCTGCAAGAACCCGAACCGGAATTCGCGGGTGACAAGGCTCTGTTTCTGCTGGCCGTCGGTTGATTCAGGGGTCAGGACTATTCGCATCGTAGGTCCTCTAACCTGGATATTTCATGAAAGGTTCGAGTTTCAAGAGAATTCGGGCCAAGCAGTCGGTGCAGTTGCCTACATATTCATTACCGAAGCTGTCGCTCCAGGGAAATCGCACTGAAAACGACGACCGGTTTGCCATGCGCTCGAAGTGGAGAAGTTGCACCGCGGCCGAGTAGCTCGGATTACGACTTAACTGATCTGAAATTTCTAAATCCATGGTCCGCCTTGGTGAAAGTTCCCGGCCAATCGCATTACTCTATAATGTCCTGGTAATGGCAAACCCAACACTGCAAAAACTTGCGTCGTTCTTCGCGCAGTTGAACATTCATTGTCCGACCGTACCGAATACCAGCACGAACCGGCCGCTGGGGGAAATCTGGCGGGAGGTAGCGGGGCGTGCGATCGCGGATCACACGGATTCAATATATGCGTCGAGTGACGCCCTAGTCGTCCACGCTAATTCACCGCTGTGGGCCAATAAAATTCGGCACCAACAGACTTTCCTCCTTTGTGGTGTACAGGCTAACGGCTATGCCGGGATCGTCAATATTCGAGTACGTGTCGCACCTGCATCACGTGCAACGCAATCCCGTGCTGCTGCTGCCTCACGGTTGTCGCCCGCCACCGCCAAACTGCTGCGAAAGGTGGCGACTACCGTTTCCGATCAGCGCTTACGCCGATCGCTCAATAAACTTGCCGAACATGGCGACCCGTAATCGGGTGGCCGGTAATGGCCCTCTCTAAATCGCGGGAATGGGCTGCATGAATGCGATTGGAGCCTGGCTCACGTCGTCAAACGATACCAAGTCCCACGCTGTTTCGTCGCTCACCATTTTTCGCAACAGTATATTATTGAGCGAATGCCCAGACTTGTGGGCGCTAAATGCACCGATCAACGGGTGACCCAGCAAATACAAATCACCGATTGCATCCAAAACCTTGTGCTTTACAAACTCGTCCTCGTAACGCAGCCCGTCTTCGTTAAGGATATGGAACGAATCCATTACAATGGCATTATCGAGACTGCCGCCCCGCGCGAGGCCTGCGTCGCGCAAGGCTTCGAGATCTTGCATAAATCCAAAGGTGCGGGCACGGCTGACTTCCTTTACAAATGACGTCGTCGAGAAATCTACGCTCGCCACCTGCACTGAATTTTTAAAAATCGGATGGTCGAAGTCGATCGTGAATGACACTTTGAAACCGTTTAGCGGCTCAAAACGGACCCATTTGTCGCCATCCTGAATCTGCACACGTTTCTTGATCCGAATAAAACGTTTCGGTGTTCCCTGTTCTTCGATACCTGCCGATTGGATCAGAAACACGAACGGGCCGGCGCTGCCGTCCATTATCGGCACCTCGGGGGCGGTAAGGTCTACGTACGCGTTGTCGATGCCGAGCCCCGCAAACGCTGACATCAGATGCTCCACCGTCGAAATCTTTACCCCGTCACGCTCAAGCGTCGTTGACAGACGAGTATCGCTCACATTTTCGGGCCGGGCGGGCACATCAATGGCCGGATCCAGGTCGACACGGCGAAATACGATACCGGTCTCCGGGGCCGCCGGGCGCAAGGTCAAATAGACTTTTTCTCCAGTATGCAGACCCACGCCGGTCGCACGGATGACATTTTTTAGTGTTCGTTGTTTAATCATTCGAAAATCAGAGTGTTATTCTGATGAATGGCGCACGACGCACCGCTTCGCGGTCCCTCCCCGGAACGCGCGAATCGTACACGACTTTGACACTTTTGTGTACCGCTCTGTGCGCGACCGCCACGGCCTGATCGACGCCGATCCACCAAATTAATCGCCAATTAGTCGGCCTGCTTACGCAGGAACGCCGGAATGTCCAAGTAATCCATGTTCGCCTCCCCTGGTTCCGCCACGGCGGCGGCCCCCTCGGTTCGCCCGCTACGGCGGTTACGAATTACGGTCGGGGTGTCCAGATCCTCGTAATTGACGGCCCGGTGGACCGGACTCGAATGCACGACTTTGTAGGGATTGGGCGTGGCTCGAGCGCGGCCAATACCAGTCGCGACCATCGTGACCCGCAGGTCACCGGCCATTTCGGGGTCCAATACAGTGCCAATAACAACAGTCGCATCCTCCGACGCAAATTCGCGAATCGTATCGCCGACCTCCGCGAACTCACCAATCGCCATATCCATCCCGGCGGTGACGTTCACCAGGATACCTTTGGCCCCAGATATATCGATATCTTCCAATAACGGGCTCGAAATCGCGGCACGGGCGGCGTCCGCGGCGCGTTCGTCGCCGTTGGCAGTGGCCGACCCCATCATCGCCATACCCATTTCCGCCATCACAGTGGTCACATCAGCAAAGTCCACATTGATGAGCCCCGGGCGAGTGATGAGTTCGGAAATACCCTGCACCGCGTTGAGCAGCACGTCGTTGGCCTTGGCGAAGGCGTCTAGTAGGGTCGCTTGCTTACCCATCACCTCCAGTACTTTTTCGTTCGGAATCGTAATGAGGGAGTCGACGTGCTCGGATAGCGCTCCGATTCCCTGTTCCGCGATCTCCATGCGTTTGCGGCCTTCGAATGGAAACGGCCGGGTCACGACGGCCACGGTGAGGATACCCCGCTCACGTGCCAGTTGCGCGATGATTGGCGCCGCCCCGGTACCGGTGCCGCCACCCATACCCGCGGTAATAAACAGCATGTCCGCACCGTCCAAGGCCTCGGCGACTCGATCTCGATCCTCCATCGCCGCCTGGCGGCCGATCTCAGGATCCGCGCCCGCCCCAAGTCCCTTGGTTAGATTGGCGCCGAGCTGCAAAATCGTTCGTGCGCTGGAGCGGTTGAGCGTCTGCGCATCCGTGTTAGCGTTAATGAAATCGACGCCTTCGATCTGCGACGTCACCATATGATCGACGGCATTACCACCGCCGCCACCGATTCCGATGACTTTGATGACCGCCTGTTGGCCAACCGTATCTAACAACTCAAACATAGCTAGTCCTCCTATCTTCGCCGCCGAAGAATGCCTTGATTATCGAAAAACCACCGAAATTCGTCATTTGCTCGTCACTGAATTTAGAAACTGCCCTGAAACCAACTGCGCATACGTTCAAAAATATTATTAAATCCCGTGCTGGATTCGGGTTCACTGATCGCCGCACCACGATTGTTGTACCCAAAATGGATGAGACCAACCCCCGTTGAATAAACCGGGTTCCGAATCACTTCGCTCAGACCGCCGGCGTACTGCGGAACCCCTTGCCGAACCGGGATGTGGAATACTTCCTCGGCGAGCTCCACCATGCCCTCCATTTTGGAACTGCCGCCGGTGAGCACGATTCCCGAACCGAGTAATTCTTCGAACCCACTGCGCCTAAGTTCCGCTTGTGCAAGGCCATAAAGCTCCTCAATTCGAGGTTCGATGACTTCCGTCAAGGTATGGCGCGCGAGCTTGCGTGGCGCGCGATCACCGGCGCTCGGCGCTTCTATCGTCTCGTTGCCACTGGCCAATTGCGTCAGTGCGCAACCGTATTTTTTCTTGATTTCTTCGGCCGCCTGAGTCGGTGTACGCAATGCCACAGCGATATCGTTGGTAACCTGATCGCCGGCGATCGGAATCACCGCGGTATGGCGAATTGCGCCGTCCGTAAACACCGCGATATCGGTAGTGCCGCCACCGATATCGATCATACCGACGCCCAACTCTTTTTCGTCGTCGGTCAACACGGCCTGACTGGAGGCGAGCTGCTCGAGAATAATATCGTCCACCTCAAGCCCACAGCGGCGAATACATTTGGTGATGTTCTGCGCCGCGCTCACGGCTCCGGTTATGATGTGAACCTTGGCCTCGAGGCGCACACCGCACATTCCGATCGGTTCGCGGATTCCGTCCTGGCCGTCGATGAGAAAATCCTGAGGCAATATATGCAGGATTTTCTGGTCATTCGGGATCGCCAATGCGCGAGCCGCTTCGATGACCCGCTCCATGTCACTTTGGCCGACTTCTTTATCACGGATCGCCACCACGCCGTGCGAATTAAAACTGTTGATATGTGCTCCAGCGATACCGGCAAACACTGAGTAGATTTGGCAGCCGGCCATGAGTTCGGCTTCCTCCACCGCGCGCTGAATCGATTGCACCGTAGACTCGATATTCGCGACGACGCCTTTGCGTAGCCCGCGTGCCGGATGATGGCCGACGCCGATGATTTCAATTTCCCCGGTCGGCGAAATTTCACCGACAATTGCCAAAACCTTGGACGTACCGATATCGAGCCCCACCACCAACCGTTCGTCGGCTTTGCGATTAGCGCCGCGGTTTCTCATGCCTGATCGGGCTCCGTCGTGCTCGCCGGCTGAACCGGGTACTCGACCCCGGGCATCCATTGCACCGAGAAACCGTTGGGATATCGCAAATCTACGCGTTGTGCATGCAACCATTGCGGCCCGGGCGCTGCTGCCAGGGCCCGCGCGAATCGCGTTACCCGTGCATCGATGTCGTGCTTACCGATAACGATGTCCAGGATTGCACCGTCGTCCCACGTTGACTCCGTGGTCACAGCGACCGCGGATACCCGCGGTGGCAGACGTACCTGAAGTTGCCAGGCACGGCGTTCCGACAATGTGAGACTCTTAATTCGCATGCCACTGGTCGCCAAAATCGATCCCCACTGCCGGTAGCGCTGTGCGACGTCGCGTGAGGTGCCGGCCGGACCTGTTAGTAACGCCATTCGCTCCATGCCCGGCACCAATGGTAGCTGCACAATTTCGCCGTCTCTGTTCAGCCAACCCGACTCACCCCACCGCGCTATCGGCTGCTGTTCTTGGACTCGGACATGCATCGTACGTGGCCACTCCCGACGCACCGTGGCCTTGTAAACCCATGGCAACGTCGTGGCGACACGCTCTAGGCGATCAATGTTCACAGTAAAAAAGTTTCCACGCGCGTGGGGTAACACAGCCTGCTGTATAACCTCGGGCTTAACATGGCTAAGTTGTCCGGAAATACGAATATGGCGCACCGGAAACGCGTCAGGTCGCAGCAATTGGTCCGCCGCGATCACGAGCAGCATCAATGCCAGCAACGTCGTGGCGAGCCATACGACCGCACGCCAACCGCGCGGCTCGCCGCTCGAATGTCCGCCTCCCGGCACCATCGAACTCCCGTTTAATCCGCGCCTGCCCGGTCGTGTACCCGGGGGCGTATTGTAACCATAAATAACAACATATTGGGTCTATCTTCCTAAAAATATCAACATTTAGCGTGTATTGCGTTCTCTCCGACAATTCGCACTTCCGTTTCCAAATCCAGCCCGAATTGTTCCCGCACCCGTTGCTGCAATCGCGCGATTAGCTGCTCGATATCGTGGGCGGTCGCACCACCGGTATTTACAATGAAATTGGCATGCTGCATGGACACCACCGCGTTTCCGCAACGTGTGCCTTTGAGCCCCGCCGCCTCGATCAAACGGGCCGCGTAGTCGCCGGGCGGATTACGAAATACCGACCCTGCGTTAGCGCTTTGCACCGGCTGAGAAGCACCGCGCTTCGCGAGTAAATCCTTGATGGTTTCCGTGCTGTCGTCGACATTGCGCGCAAACTGCAACTCCGCGGCAGTAAACCACTCGCCGGGCGGGCCCCCTACCGATCGATAGCCGATTCGATACTCGCCGGCTAGGCGCTCGCGAATCGCGCCGCGACGGTCGATGGTTTGCACGCTGCGCACCAGATTCCAGGTTTCAAATCCGAATGCGCCGGCGTTCATGGCCAACGCCCCGCCTAATGTTCCCGGAATGCCGGCGAAAAATTCGGCGCCGTGCAGATCCGCACGTACTGCAAATCGCGCGAGTTTGGCCCCGGCCACACCGGCACCAACCCTCAACACTGTCGGCTCCGGCTGCGTCATGTCCGTCAGCGTTTTTTGGGTTGCAATAACAACGCCGCGAATCCCGCCGTCACGCACCAGCAGATTACTTCCCAAACCAAGCCATAGTACCGGCAGGCCCACCGGTAGCTGCTTCAAAAATCGTGCCAAATCCTCCAGATCTGCTGCGTTATACATCAGGTCCGCGCTACCACCGGCACGCCAACTGGTATGGCGCGCCATTGGCTCGTCGCGCAACAACCGGCCCGCGACATCGGCCGGCGAGTCGATGTCGCGTCGGGTGCGCGCGTTGGCCATCATCACCCCTGTACCCATTGCTGTACGGCTAATTGCATATGTGCAAGGCGCCGCGAGATCTGACCGATATCACCCGCACCGAGCGTCAAAATAATGTCGTCGTGTCGTACAATTGCCGCCAATACTTTCGGTAAATCGGTGAGATTTTCTACAAATACCGGATCAACCTGACCCCTGGCCCGAATTGCGCGGCATAGCGCACGACCGTCGGCGCCACTGATTGGCGTCTCCCCGGCGGGGTATACCTCGGTGATGATTAGCGGGTCTTGTCGCTCCAACACCTGCGCGAAATCGTCGAGTAGATCGCGGGTACGGGTATAACGATGCGGTTGAAACACCGCCACTCGGCGCCGCTGTGGCCAACTGCCGGCCGCGGCCTGCAAGGTCGCTGCTAACTCGCGCGGATGATGCGCATAGTCATCGACCAATAACGCTTCACCGCCGGTCACGCGAACCGCACCGCGCAACTGAAAGCGGCGTCCGATGCCTTCGAAGCCCGCAAGCGCAGCGACGATCGCCGCATCGTCAATACCCAATTCCTGACCGATCGCGATTGCTGCGAGGGCATTGAGAACGTTGTGGTTACCGGGTATCGCCAGCTCGACATCAATATCCCGACGTCCGGCACGAACTGCGCGGAAGCGCATCCGCGTTCCGTGCTGCACGACGTCGAGTGCACACAAATCGGCGTTAGCATCGGTGCCGTAAGTTATGACCGGTTTGCGTACCGCCGATTTGATGCGTTGCACATTCGGGTCGTCGATGCACAGCACGGCCAAACCGTAAAACGGCAAGTTGTGTAGGAAATTGACGAAAGTTTGGGTCAATCGCCCAAAGTCGCCGCCGTACGTGCCCATATGGTCTGCATCGATATTTGTGACCACCGCCATCCATGGTTGAAGGTGCAGGAACGACGCATCGCTTTCGTCGGCCTCTGCCACAAGGTACTCGCCACTACCGAGTCGCGCGTTGCTGTCCACACTATTTACCAGCCCGCCGACCACAAAGGTCGGATCGAGCCCACCTTGCGCCAGCACGTTGGCGATCAGGCTCGTGGTGGTGGTCTTGCCATGGGTGCCCGCAACCGCGATGCCGCGACGGAAACGCATGAGTTCACCAAGCATTTCCGCACGCGGAATCACCGGTACGTTATGCTGCGCCGCTGCGACCAGCTCAACATTATCTTCAGCTATCGCGGCGGAAACGACGACGACATCACAGCCTTCGATATGCCCAGCGGCATGGCCGATTTCGATTCGCGCGCCGGCGTCTCGCAACCGCCCGATAGTCGCCGACTCCTGTAGGTCAGATCCGCTGACCGCGTAACCGAGATTCAACAATACTTCCGCAACCCCGCTCATGCCGCTGCCACCGACCCCCACAAAGTGCACGCGCTTGACGTAGTCACGCATTAATCGCATCCAGACACAGTTGTGCCACGCGTTGCGTCGCATCCGGAAGCGCCAGCTGCCGTGCGCATTCCGCCATACCGACAATTCGCGACCGGTCCGCGAGTAATGGCTGCAACACCGCAGTGAGGCGTTCCGCATTCAAATCGTGTTCCGCGAGCACAACGCCCGCGTCGTGCGCTTCCAAGTAGCGAGCATTAGCGGTTTGATGGTCGTCGACCGCATGCGGGTACGGTACAAGTACCGCCCCGAGTCCGGCCGCGGCAAGTTCGGAGACCGTCATGGCACCAGCGCGACAAATCGCCAAGTCGGCCCAGGCATACGCTTGTGCTATATCGTCGATATAGGCGGCAACACGCGCGTCGATGCCGGCTTCCTCATAGTCAGTACGGACTTGCTCCACGGCGTCCGCACCGGTTTGGTGCCAGACTTGTGGGCACTGTGCGGCCGACAGTGGTCGCAATGCGGGCACGAGCAGACGATTCAACGCGGCCGCGCCGCGGCTTCCGCCCAGCACCAATAAACGCACGGGACCGCTGCGTGCAGCCAGGCGCTGCTGCGGCGCGTCCAGGCTACCGATCGCGGTGCGCACCGGGTTGCCGACATGTCGCACTTTTGCGCCGTGCAATACGCCCGGAAATCCCGTCATCGTATATTTCGATAGTCGCGCAAGCAGTCGATTCGTGGTTCCCGCCACAGCGTTGGATTCGTGAATCAGCAGCGGACGGTGCAACAACCAGGCCGCCAAACCGCCTGGCGCCGACACGAATCCACCCATACCGAGCAACGCGTCGGGACGGTGACGAAACACCGCTCGCGCGGCTTGCGTGAGCGCAACTGCCATACGCAATGGCATCATCACCCAGCGCCGCCACTCGGCACCACGTACACCACGAATCGATATCCATTCCATTTCAAAACCGGCGGCCGGTACGACCCGGGCCTCGAGCCCATTCCGGGTACCTAACCAGACAATGCGAACACCCCACTGCCGCAGCAACTCGGCGACCGCCAGCGCCGGGTACACATGGCCGCCGGTGCCGCCTGCCATGACCAGCATCGTACTCATTGCGCCCGCCTCGGCTGAGCACGTGCCGTCGCATCGACCGCCAATAACAGCCCGGCAGCCGCGCAACAGATCACCAGACTACTGCCGCCGTAACCGAGAAAGGGCAACGTCAAACCTTTGGTGGGCAGCACACCCATGTTCACACCGATGTTGATCATCGCCTGATAGCCGAGCAACAGACCAACTCCCTGCGCCAAACGCGCCGCAAATAGTTGGCCGCTCGTTTCGGCACGCCGTGCAATCGCAAACGCACGCCATACCAATGTTGCGAATGCGAGTAACACCGTCACGACTCCCAACAAACCGAGCTCTTCACCGATAACCGCCAACAAAAAGTCGTTGCTGGCATGAGGCAAATAAAACAATTTCTGAATGCTCGCACCGAGCCCCACACCGAACCATTCTCCACGTCCGAATGCGATAAGCGCTTGCGATAACTGAAATCCGGAATCGAACGGATCGGACCATGGATTCAAAAAACTTAACACGCGTTGCATACGATATGGCGACATGATCGTAAGTGCCGCCATCGAGGCCGCGCCTACGGTCGCGCACAGCATGAAATGAGTAATCCGGGCGCCAGCCAGAAACATCATCGTGAATAGCGTTATTGCAATTACTACGAAACTGCCAAAATCAGGTTCCCACAAGAGCAGCCCCGCTACTGCCACGATCACTACACTGATACCTACTACCCCATGGCGAAATTCTTTCAGTAACTCTTGTTTGCGAGTCAAGTAGCCCGCGGCGTAGATCACCATAACGAGTTTGGCTAATTCCGCCGGCTGCATGCGCACTGGACCGACCGGAATCCAACGACGACTACCGTTAACCTCAATACCGATAGCTGGAATAATCACAAGCATCAGCAATAAAATTACCAAACCCAGCAGCCATTTCCCGGATCGGTACCACCAATCGACGGGTATTCGCGAGGCACCGTACATTGCCATCAAACCCAACAGCACATAGATCACATGCTGACGCAACACTGCGGTAGCGCCGCCGCCGGAGGTGTTTATGGCCGTGGCGGAATACACCATGACGATCCCGAGACCCAGTAATGCGAGTACCACGCCCAATAAACAGTAATCGATCCCGTCATTCGATTCGCTATGCACTACGGCGTGACTCACTAGGCTCGACACGCGTTGCGCTCCACGACCGTTTGCCTGAATCGATCGCCACGCTGCTCGTAGTTTGCGAACATATCAAAGCTCGAACACGCAGGCGAAAACAACACCGTGTCACCGCAGCGAGCTACGGCGGCAGCGGCATCGATAGCTTGCTCCATCGTCGCAGCGTGCGAGCGTGGAATCCGTGGTGGGATGACCCCTTCTATTGCAGCGGCATCGCGACCAAACAACACCACGTGTTTTGCGCATGCGGAAATTGCCGCGCCGAGCGGCTTAAAATCGGCACCCTTTCCAAGTCCACCCACGATCAGAATGGTCGGCGCCGACATGCCGTACAACGCGGTCACGGTCGCACCGACATTGGTACCCTTAGAATCGTTAATCCACTCGATGCCGTGCCACCGGCCCACCTGTTCGCAACGGTGGGGCAATCCAGGAAATGTCTTGGCGGCACTTATGGCCGCATCCTGGTTTATTCCCGCTGCCGCGGCCAACGCCAGCGCCGCCAGCACATTGCCGGCATTGTGGCGGCCGGAAAGTTGTAACTCGTCGACCCGAAGCAAGCGCTCAGCGCCATGCATCAACCAGTCACCGACCATGCCGTAATCGGACTCCACCGGCGGCCGATCAACACCGAAGGTGTTGGTCGCGGTAGCCGTAACTGTCGTATTGCGGTACAACGGATCGTCGCGATTGATAATGATATGTTCGGCGTTATTCCAAATGCGCTGCTTCGCCGCGGCATAGTGCGCCATGTCCGGATAGCGATCCATGTGGTCCATCGACACGTTGAGGATCGTAGCGGCTAGCGGCGCTAGGCTAAAAGTCGATTCGAGTTGAAAACTGGATAACTCGATGACGTAAAGATCCGGTATCGGCAGTGCCAATAAGTCCAAGGCCGGCGTACCGATATTGCCACCGACTGCGGTACGCAACCCGGCCGCGTCGCCCATTGCACCCAGCAACGTGGTGACCGTACTTTTGCCGTTGGAACCGGTAATCGCGACAATCGGTGCGCGTGCCGCTCGCGCAAACAACTCCACATCCCCGATTACTTCGATACCACGCCGTCGCGCTTGCACAATGGCCGGTTCTGCAGCGGACACGCCGGGACTAAGCACAATTCGGTCCGCCTCGACAAACCATTCGGGCACAAACTCGCCGAGCCGTGTCGGGGTATGCGGATAATGTTGTTGCATTGCAGACAGCATCGGCGGTACGGCTCGCGAGTCGACAACCTGCACACTGTCACCAGCGGCGCTGAGGTAACGCACACAAGACATACCGGTGGCGCCCAAACCCACCACCAGGGATCGGGTTGGGTTCACAGAACTTTGCATGTCGATTGCCCGTTCCATTCGTGCCTTTATCGAATCTTCAACGTGGCAATCCCGATCAGCACCAAGATCAGCGTAATGATCCAGAATCGCACGCTGACTCGGGGCTCCGGCCAACCCTTTAGTTCAAAATGATGATGCAGCGGGGCCATTCGAAATATGCGTTTACCGATGAGCTTGAAGGAAGCGACCTGCAAAATGACGGATAATGTCTCCACCACAAATACGCCGCCCATGATGAACAATACGATCTCCTGGCGCACCACGACCGCCACCATACCGAGCGACGCACCTAATGCGAGCGCACCGATATCGCCCATGAAAACTTGCGCCGGATAAGTATTGAACCAAAGAAATCCCAACCCGGCCCCCACTAACGCCGCGCAAAACACCAGTACCTCACCGGAACCGGCTATATACGGAATCCCCAAATAACCAGAAAAGACACTGTGACCAGTGAGGTAGGCGAATATGCCCAACGCGCCCGCCACTAACACCGTCGGCATAATGGCCAACCCATCGAGCCCATCGGTGAGATTCACCGCATTGCTCGAACCGACGACGACGAAATACGTCACCACGATAAACCAGGGACCCAACCCGATCGCGACATCTTTAAAAAACGGTACGATGAGTTGCGTTTCCAACGGCGATTGAGCCGAAAAGTACAACACCAGTGCGCCCGCTAATCCGGCAACGCTTTGCCAAAAATACTTGGCTTTCGCACCAATCCCACGCGGATCGCGATTTACCAACTTGCGATAGTCATCGACCCAACCGATCACACCGAATGCGGTACACGTAAGCACCACGACCCACACGAAACGATTCGACAAGTCCGCCCACAGCAACGTGGCCACGAGCACCGCCACGAGGATTAACATGCCGCCCATGGTGGGCGTGCCCGCTTTAGCAATATGCGTAGGCGGACCGTCAGTGCGCACCGTTTGTCCGATCTGATACTGCCCAAGCTTTCGTATCATGGTCGGCCCGACGACGAAACAAATCGACAGTGCGGTGAGCACCCCACAGATGCCACGAAACGTGAGGTAACGGAATACATTGAAAACGGTATATTCTCGCGCCAAATAGTCGAACAGATATAACAACATCAGTGGCGTACTCCGTCGGCGCCCGCGTCGGCCAGTAATGCAGCCACGACTCGCTCCATCCGCGCACCGCGCGAACCTTTGACCAACGCCGTAACACCGGCGTGCAGTCGCGGCTGCAGTGCGGCAATGAGTTCTTGTTGGTCGGCAAAGTGCCGCGCGCCATCGCCAAATCCACTGACCGCGTGCCGACTCATCGTACCCACCGCGTACAATTCATCGACACCCACGCGACGCGCCTCAATACCCGCTTCGGTGTGCAACGCGGCGGACTCGCGACCGAGTTCATTCATGTCACCGAGCACCAGCAGGTGTTCGCCCGGCTGGGCCGCCAGCACTTCCAGCGCCGCATACAGCGAAGCTGGGTTGGCGTTATAGGAATCATCGATAATCGCGGCGCCGCCGATGCCGCGACGCGATACCACACGGCCCGCCACCGGTGCCATGCGCTCCAGGCCCTGTTTGATCTCCGCCAGCTGTGCGCCGCCGGCGAGACTCGCCGCGGTCGCGGCTAACGCGTTGCGCACGTTGTGTAGACCCGGCAGCGGCAGGGTCAGCACCAACTGGCCGGCGGCGGTGATAATGGTCATATCGCTCGCATCTGGCCGTAACGTATAACTAGCCGATACGTCGGCACTCGCATCTAATCCGAAAGTCATACGGCGCTGCGAGCTCGTCAAATCCATCCACAGCTCGGCATAGCGATCATCGATATTGATAACGGCAATACCGGCATCCGGCAAGCCTTCAAAAATTTCACCCTTCGCCCGGGCAACACCATCGATACTGCCCAACCCCTGTAAATGTGCCGCGGCCGCATTGTTGATAACGGCGACCGTCGGCTGGGCGATCGCCGTAAGGTAAGAAATCTCACCCGGATGATTCATGCCGAACTCCAATACGGCGAAGCGGTCCGAGTCGCGCAGACGCAACAACGTCAGCGGCACCCCGATGTGATTGTTCATATTGCCTTCGGCCACCACGCCGTCATCACGCGCGTGCAATATCGAACCGACCATCTGCTTGACGGTGGTTTTGCCGTTACTTCCCGTAATGGCAATCACCGGCAGCTCGAATCGACGGCGCCAACCTGCGGCCAATTGCCCCAAAGCCCGATACGTGTCTTTGACCGTCAACGTCGGCACTGACACCTTAACCGCGGTCGTGATCAGTGCCGTGTTGGCGCCATTGCCAACCGCGTCCACTACGAACTCATGACCATCGAAGTTGGGACCGCGCAGGGCCACAAACAAATCGCCGGGCCGGGCCGTACGGGAATCGATCGACACCCCAGAAAACTCGACGTCGGCACCCTGTACCGAGCCACCAAGCATTTTTGCCGCCGTCTGTAACGTCATCACGCCGCCAACCCTAGTGCTGCGCTGGTTACTTTTCGATCGCTCAACTCGATGCTGCGGTCGCCGGTCGTTTGCTGGCTCTCGTGGCCTTTGCCCGCCACCAACACGATATCGTCCGCCGCTGCCGACGCAATCGCCGATTCAATCGCGTCCACTCGGTTGTGCACGACTCGGTGCGGCCGATCGATGCCGGACTGAATCTCCGCAACGATGGCCGCTGGGTCTTCACCGCGCGGATTGTCGTCGGTAATAACGACATGATCGGCGTAACGACAGGCGATTTGTCCCATTTGCGGCCGCTTGTCGCGATCGCGGTCACCGCCGCAGCCAAACACACACCACAACTGCCGAGGTTGATGTTCGCGCAACGAGGTCAGAGCCTGATACAACGCATCCGGAGTATGGGCGTAATCCACCACGACATTCGGAAAATTTGGTGCGTGGAACATCTCCATGCGGCCCGGCACCGGCCGCAACCCATTAATAGAGTGCTGTACCGCATCGAGGTCGTATTCGAAGGCAATTAATGTTGTGATCACAGCCAATACGTTTGCAACGTTTACCCGCCCGATCAACCCTGTGCGCGCGCGGCACGCACCCAGTGGGGTATGCACACTCAAACGCATGCCGTCATGATCAAGTTCGACTTGCTGGGGATAGACATCGGCGCCTGTGCTCTGCCCGTAACTCCACACCGTCTGCGCTGTGGTCGAATTCAGCAATTCAGCGCCCAGTTCATCGTCGCGATTGATGACTGCGTGTCGTAGCCCATCGATTTCGAACAATCGGGCCTTAGCGCATCCGTAGCGACGCATGTCACCGTGGTAATCGAGATGATCGTGACTGAGATTCGTGAATACCGCCGCGCCGAACCGCACCCCATCTATACGATCTTGATCCAATGCATGGGACGACACCTCTACGCAGGCGAACGCGGCGCCGGCCGCTACCAACTGCGCGAGATCGGCGTGTACCGAAACTGCGTCGGGGGTCGTTAGCGCCGCCGCGGTCATGTCATCGGGCATACCACGGCCTAACGTACCGATAATTCCGCATTCGACACCGAGTCGCTGCAACGCTTGCGCAGTCAAATGCGCGCAGGTGGTTTTTCCGTTGGTGCCGGTTATCCCGACTACAATCAAGTGTTGCGATGGCGCACCAAAAAATCGATCCGCCATGATACCGACGCAGCCCTGTAAATCTGCAACAGGATAAACCGGCACAGAAAAGGTTTGTGGCTGCCAACCACGCGCCTCACAAATTACCGCCGCCGCGCCGGCTTCGACCGCCGCGCCGATGAAGTCACGGCCATCGGTTTCGATTCCAGGTATCGCGACAAACACCGCACCGGCCGCGAGCTGGCGACTGTCCGCACTCAATCCCGTGACGACACGATCGTCCGCCGCGGCCACCGGCATTACGCCTTGGAGCACCGAGCTCAGAGTCTGCACATGGATTGGCGGCGCCATCATATTCCGGTAGCTGATCCAGTCGCTGCAATGGCGATTGACGGTGTGGCTTGATCCGGCCGCACGTTTAATAGACGTAGCGCGCCGGTCATGACTCGAGAGAAAACCGGCGCGGCTACAGCGCCGCCGTAGTACTGCTCACCACGCGGATCATCAATGACAACCACCATTACCAAACGCGGATCTGTGGCTGGCGCATAACCTGCGAACAGTGACGTGTATCGATCCGGTGCGTAACCTTCGGCAGTGAATTTGTGTACGGTCCCGGTTTTCCCCGCCACCCGGTATTGCGGCACTTGCGCCGCTGAACCGGTACCGCCTTCACTAACCGCAAGCTCTAGCATCGAAGTAACCTCCCGCACCGTACGTTCGGGTATCACGCGACGGCCACGCACTGCACCTCGGCGTTTCAGCATCGTCACCGGTACCAAGCGTCCACCATTGGCCAACACTCCATAGGCGCGGGCCAGCTGCAACGGTGTTATGGCAACACCGTATCCGAACGCCAACGTCGCATGCTCGATGTCGCGCCAGCGACCGCGGTCAACAAGCGTGCCCGCCACCTCGCCAGGTAATCCACTGCTGGTGGCAACGCCGAATCCGACGCCCCGGAAAAATTCATAGAGATTGCGCGCATGAGATTGCAGCGCGATTTTAGCGGCCCCGACATTACTAGACTTCATCACCACACGGGACACCGTCAACGTGCCGTAATCATGGGTGTCCTTAATCGAGTGTTTGCCGACACGCAGGATTCCTGGCGCGGTATCGATTGGCGTGGTCGGTTTCACGTCACCCTGCGCCAACGCCATTGCTATGGTAAATGGCTTCACGGTCGACCCGGGTTCGAGCACGTCGGTCACGGCCCGATTTCGAAATCGTGAACTGCTTAACTGGCGGCGGTCGTTCGGGTTAAAACCCGGTTCATTGGCCATTGCCAACAATTCCCCGTTGTGGGGATCGAGGACGATGGCCGATGCACCGCGCGCATTATGTTGGCGTACTGCAGTGCGCAAGTGCTGGTACAGCAAATGCTGGATTCGGGAATCGATGCTGAGCATCAGATCCTGACCATCGACGACGGGTTTAATATTCTCGACGTCTTCAATGATACGGCCAAGCCGATCCTTAATTACACGTTTCAGGCCGTGCTCGCCTGCTAGCGTGCGATCGAACGCGACCTCGATACCTTCCTGGCCTTTATCATCGATGTCGGTAAATCCAAGCACATGGCTGGTGGTGGCGCCAGTCGGATAGAAACGCCGGTATTCGCGCCGCGCGAATACCCCAGGTACTTGCAGCGCCATAATCTTAGCGGCCAGCTCCGGGGTCGCATGGCGACGCAAATACATAAACTCCCGATCGGCATTTTTTGTCCATTGCTCGGCTAGGAACTTCGCGCTCACACCTAATAGCTTCGCGAGCTGCGGCCACTGTGCCTTGCCTTCAATTAGCTGTCCTGGGTCCGCCCATACCGAGTCGACCGGCGTACTAATCGCAAGCGGCTCACCATGCCGATCGACGATCATGCCCCGGGTCGCGGAGACTTGCTCAACGCGTGAGTAACGCGCATCCCCTTGAGCCTGCAAATAATCCTTGGCGGCCATTTGCAGATATCCGGAACGGATCGCCAACAAACCAAATATCGCCAACAATGAACCCAATACCAGCCACTGGCGTCCTGGGTACAAGCGTACTTTAGTCGCCTTTTGCACCGTCTGAAGCGCCGAGTGCGAGGGTAACGATTTGAGCTTGATCAGGGTTCACCATTTCGAGTTCAGTACGCGCTTTCTTTTCCACAAGGTGGTGCGCTGACCATGTGGCTTGTTCCAGCAACAACTGTCCCCATTCCACATTCAGCCGATCGCGCTGTTTTTGCAGGCCCTGCAACTCAAGGAAAGCCAGCCGGTTCTTATGGCGCACGTGTACGACAAATGTGGCCGACACCACCAACAGCAAGGCTATGAAGACCACGACGTTACGCATCGAATCGCACCTTCTCGGCAACCCGCATGATGGCGCTGCGCGCCCGTATGTTATTACTAATCTCGCTGGCCGTCGGCCGTATTGGTTTACCAATCAACCGCACCACCGGACGCATTTGCTTCGCCATCACCGGTAATCGCGGCGGAAACGGATCGCCTTTCGCGGCACGGCGCAATACGCGCTTAACGATGCGGTCTTCCAACGAATGAAAACTAATGACCACTAACCGGCCGCCGTCTTCCAACAGTCGAATGGCCTGCGGCAGCCCGGCTTCGAGTTCGCCAAGTTCATCATTGAGATGCATGCGAATCGCTTGAAATGTGCGAGTCGCTGGATGCTTGCCCGGTTCGCGGCTCGGTACTGCGGCGCAGACCAATGCGGAAAGCGTGCCGGTCGAGGACAACCCGCCGCTGGCTCGGCGGGCGACGATAGCCCGCGCGATGCGCCGAGCAAATCGCTCCTCACCCAGGCGCCGAATGATTTCCGCCAGTTCGTCCTGGTCCACCGCCATGAGCCATTCCTGGGCGCTACTGCCGGTGCCGGGGTCCATGCGCATATCCAGTGGCCCGTCGCGTAAGAAGCTGAACCCGCGTTGTGGCGTATCCAATTGCGGCGACGAGACGCCTAGGTCGAACAGCACGCCGGACGCCACCTTGGCGAGTTCATAGTGCCGAAATGTGGCTTCCAGATCGGAAAATGGTGCCTTAACAAGCTGCGCCCGCGTCTCGGCCGCGAACTCGTGCTGATAACTCATGGCGGCATCAGGATCGCGATCGATTGCGAGCAACCGACCGTGGGGCCCTAGGCAATCGAGGATGGCCCGGGTATGGCCGCCGCGACCGTAGGTCGCGTCGACATAGATGCCGTCGGACCTTATATTCAGTGCTGTCACGACCTCCGCCGCCATAACCGGCGCATGCCGCAATGCGGACGACACGAGCGGTCGTCAGTCGGTGGCCGGCGCGTCATGACAGCCGACCGCCAAGCAATTGGCGCACCGGCCAATAATTCCGATGCGACGATGAGCGAATTGTTCACTATTGGCCACCACGGACAGCATGGCGTTTAGCGAACACCACGATACCGCCGAATCGGACCTGACCGCAGGCGCGATTCGAAATCGACGAATCGGGCGCGACGGGCAAATTGTTGTCGTCTTCGCATCGTGCGGGTTTATAAGGAAAGCGATTCCAGTTCGATAGATAACGGACCGTTTTTATGGTCGTAGGACAGCCATTCGTCACGCCGTGCCGACCATAGCAAGTCGTTCCAAATCTCGAATTTATTGCCTTGGCCGATCAACACGACGCGCTTTTCCAATTCTGCAAATTCCCGCAATGGCCCGGACAACAACACCCGTCCGTTGCGATCGAGTTCACAATCGCTGGCGTGGCCGATAAGAATTCGTTTGAGGCGTTGGGCAGCGGGATCCAAACTCGGAAGCGCCACCACTTTTTGTTCGATTTCTTCCCACTGCTGTAACGGATACATCCATAAGCAGCGTTCGCTATGGTTAACCGTCACCACCAAGCGGCCGTCGCATTGATTCAGCAACGGATCGCGATACTTTGTAGGGATAGCCAATCGCCCTTTGGCATCGAGATTGAGAGCGCTGACTCCACGAAACATAGTTCACCTGATAACTGGATTTTCCCAGTATTTCCCACATTATCCCACGAATTGACACTATAGTGAGCGAATTCTGTCAGTGTCAAGGAAAATCCGCCGCCGCGGCAATGATTTACGTTCACCGCCAGTACAAATTTCAGGCTGGCGACGACCTAACGCGCGTCGCGAATACCACGGTGCTGGAAGATGTGGGGATCGGTATTGCCACCGACCGCTAGATATTGACAAGTCGTAAAAAGGAGCCGGCCTATAAGCCGGATTCTGTATCGATCCGCAGACGCGGAACGTGACAGCCATTCATCTGGGGCGCGCATCGCCACGCGTCTCGTGCGACCTACCCGAATCCGGCGCGGGCCACGCCCATGGATCCCTATTTGGTCTTGCTCCGAGTGGGGTTTACCGTGCCGTTGATGTTGCCACCAACGCGGTGCGCTCTTACCGCACCATTTCACCCTTACCCGCTGCCATTACGGTTGCGGGCGGTATATTTTCTGTGGCACTGGCCGTCGGCTCGCGCCGCCCAGGCATTACCTGGCACTCTGCCCTACGGAGTCCGGACTTTCCTCCGGCCCACATTGGGCCAGCGGCTGTCCGGCCGGCTCCTCGACTACACGATACGAAGGATCGACCATGAATACAAGCCGATTAGACATCCGCATCGCGCAATGTTAATGCCAAGCGGTACAACTCCTGCTTCCGGCAACCGGTAATATCGGCCGCGACTGCGACCGACTGCTTTACGCTCAATGAATCGAGCAGCCGTTGCAACACTTTGGTTTCGCGAGGCCCGATGCCGTTATCGTGCGGGCACCCTTGTACAACGATTACAAACTCGCCCTTGGCGCGTTGCGACTGGTCGGCGAGCCACGCTCGTCCCGTGGTCACGTCGCCTGTATAAAACTCCTCGAAACGTTTCGTCATCTCCCGCGCAATCGATAGCATGCGATCGGTGCCGAAGGCCACTGCGATATCATCGAGCAACGCACCGACACGACGCCCGGATTCATAAAATACGAGGGTGCGTTGTTCATCCGCTAAGTGCTGCAGGCGCTTGTGCCGCGCAGCAGCACGGGCCGGTAGAAATCCTTCGAACGCGAATCGGTCGGTCGGCAACCCGGCCACCGATAGCGCCGCTATGGCCGCATTCGGGCCTGGTATCGGTATGACCTGGACGCCAACGTCCCGCATCGCTTTAACCAACACGAACCCAGGGTCGCTGATGAGCGGAGTGCCGGCGTCGCTGACCAGAGCGACGCGATCGCCGCTATCAATATGTTTGGCGACTGTCGTGATGCGTTGCCGTTCGTTATGCTCGTGCAGCGACAACAGGCGCGGGGTGAGCCCGTAGTGTTCGAGTAGCCGGCGGCTATGGCGCGTGTCTTCGGCCAGCACCAGATCGGCTTCCGCAAGCACATCGATGGCGCGGTATGATACGTCATGCAGGTTTCCGATTGGAGTGGCTACAATATATAAGCAACCGCGAGTTTTGCTTCCTGACTCGCCGAACACGTCAATATTTCCTTGAAGGAGTACTCACAATCGCTATACTTTCACGGCCCATGCAACTTCGATTCAAGCTCAGGCGATGCACCAACTTAGTCCGTCGCCGCTGTTATCACCTAGTCGCCGCGACGATGATCGCCGGGTGCGTGAGCGATCCGATTGTAATACCGCCGGTCGAACCTGAAGCAACGATCGCAGAAGTTGAGGAGCGATCGCCTACACCGCAAGTCGAAACCTATCCTACGGGTAACGAACCGCTACCGGAGATCGTCACGCAACCCGAGCCGGTCGTGTCGCCGTGGGAATATTTGGCCCGTGCAGAGTATGCGGTTTCGCCACAGCGCGAGCGCGATTTGCTGCAAGCGGCCACCGCGCTCGTCTCCAGCGGCAACTTTATGCTCGCACGCCGAATCGTCGATCAGCTCGAATCGACGCCGCTGCCATCCGACCTCTTCACCCAACGCAATTTGGTCATCGCACAGTTGGCACAGCGCGGCGGCAACCACCAACAAGCGCTGCGCATACTGGCACCCGCGCGTACCGCCGGTCAACTCGACCCAGGCATTGTGGCCGAGATATATCGGGTCCGTGCCGACTCGTTGCTGGCATTGAACCGGGACGCAGGGGCAATTGTTAGTCTTGCCGAACGCGACGCCTACTTAGTGAGCGACACATCGCGTCGCTACAACCGGCAACGCCTTTGGTTCGCGTTGCAACGCATCGATGTAGATGAATTGCGCACACTACGCGCCACCACCAACGACACCCACCTATCGGGCTGGTTTGATCTCGCGTTATTACACCGCGAAACGCCCGAACTCGCGGACCTCCCGGGCCGTGTCGACAACTGGCGACGCGTCTATCCGGGCCACCCAGCGACACCCCATGTAACCAGTATTATACGTGCATCGTTAGGCGCGCAAGGACAACGACCCCGGCAAATTGCCCTGCTATTGCCGCTCGCGTCGACATACGGCAAAGCCGCGCAAGCTGTGTACGAAGGTTTTACCGCGATGCATGAAGCCGATCCCACCGCATCCCAAGCCAATATCGTTCTGTACGACACCGGCGCCGAGGCGGAGTTGGCCGCCATCTATTATCAACTCGCCGTCGATGAGGGCGCCGAGTTCGTGGTGGGCCCGCTCGGCAAGACATCAGTGGACGCGCTCGTTGTGGGTTCGCCGTTGGGTACACCGACGCTGCTGCTCGGTAACACCGACCAACCGATCGACCCAAACCAGCCCGTATTCCAGATGGGGTTGCCCCCCGAAGAGGAAGCTGAGCAGGTGGCCCGTCGCGCCTACGCCGACGGACACCGACTCGCCGCGGTGCTTTATCCGAACACACCGCGCGGCCAGCGTATGGATACCCACTTTCGCTCAGCCTGGCGGGCATTAGGAGGAACCAGCATCGTTTCCCAGCAATATGTCGATGCCGAGATCGACCATTCGCAACGAATCAAACAATTATTGAATATCGACGAAAGCGAACTGCGGCAGCGCCGCCTAGCCACATTGTTGCGAACTAACATGGAGTTCAAACCGCGACGACGTCGTGATATCGACTTTATATTCATGGTCGCGAATTTCGAACAAGGACGCCTGCTTAAGCCGCAGATCAATTTTTTTCACGGCCACGACGTTCCGGTCTATTCAACGTCCGATATCTATGCGGGCCGTCCGAATCCAATTTTGGATACCGACTTGAATGGCATCGTGTTCGGCGGCATGCCGTGGATGTTGGCCCCACACAATGCGAGCGTGCGGCGATATCGGGCGCTACAAGGCGACTGGCATGGCCAAGATACTCGATTAGACCGGCTTTATGCACTAGGCGCCGATGCCTATAACATCATTCCGATGCTTAATGAGCTAAAATCGCAGCCGGGCACCAGCTATCAGGGGCTTACTGCGATACTGCGCAGCACCCCGGCGGGTCGCCTGAAACGTGAATTACAGTGGGCCCGCTTTAACGACGGCGAACCGGAGATCATGGAGCCCATAACATCACCAACGGAATTGCCGGACACAAACCAGTTTAACCTCGGTGCTCCTACGCCAACCCAATTGCCGGAAATAAACCAGATTGACGTCACCACTCCAACCGGCCAAGCACCTACGTCAGGGCAAGTGGGCGGAACAGCAAGCCTGTGAGTACCTACAAAGTCACGGGCTGCAATTACGACAACGCAATTTCCGCTGTCGCTATGGTGAAATTGATTTGATAATGACCGACGGCGAATGCCTGACGTTCGTTGAAGTTCGGTATCGGCGCTCGACCGATTTTGGCCATCCTGCCGAAACCGTCGACCGCCGCAAACAATCCAAATTGAAAACCACTGCGGCGTGTTATCTGCGCGACTACGGACCTGCCGATGCTCAATGCCGGTTCGATGTGTTCGCAATTTCGGGAAGCGCCAATGAGATTCATATCGAGTGGATCAAAGACGCGTTCGAAATTGCGTAACGCCGCTGCAACGATACCGATTATCGACTGACAGACCCGACCGAATCCAGAGCAATGGAAATCCGATCCCGCGTCATTG
>CAXMMZ010000029.1:0-1873 GCA_964194565.1 Arenicellales bacterium | reverse complement strand
TTGAAGACGATATTTGACGGCATCGAAGCACAGATTAACCGCCATCTGCCCGATACCGTCGCGGTGGAGCGGGTGTTTCTCGCACGAAATCCGGAATCGGCGCTGATTCTCGGTCACGCGCGCGGCAGCGCGATCTGCGCGGCGGCGAATTGCGGCATGCCCGTCGTCGAGTACAGCGCGCTGCAAATTAAGCAAGCCGTTGTGGGCCGCGGTCGTGCCGGCAAGGAACAAGTGCAGCACATGGTCCGTGCCCTACTCGGGCTAACCGCGCTGCCGCCGAGCGACGCTGCCGATGCGCTCGCATGCGCGATTTGTCATATCAACACCGCCAGTGTTGAGCAAAAAATTCAGGCACAGGCGTAAATGATCGGTTTAATCCGCGGCGAATTGTTGCTTAAGAAACCACCGAGTCTCGTGGTGGACGTGAACGGTGTCGGTTACGAGCTGGAAGCGCCGATGTCGACGTTTTACGATTTGCCCGAAATCGGTGTAGCCGTCACATTGCATACGCATTTCGTAGTCCGTGAGGACGCCCAGTTACTTTATGGTTTCACCCGGGTGGCACAACGCGATTTATTCCGTAGCTTGTTGCGCGTAAATGGGGTCGGACCTCGCGTCGGTTTGGCGGTGTTGTCCGGAATGACTGTGGAAGAGTTTTTTCAGTGTATTACCGATGACGACACCGCGATGTTGACGCGGGTTCCGGGCATCGGCCGCAAAACGGCCGAGCGACTGATCGTGGAGCTGCGCGATAAGGTCACATCAATCGATAATACCGCCCGGATCGGAGTTTCAGCCGGTGCATCGAATACGGTGTCGCCGATGCGCGACGCGGTCAGTGCGCTCGTGGCACTGGGCTATAAATCGGCCGACGCGACCCGTGCAATCCGCGCGTTTGAAGGTCAGGAGATGGACTGCGAACAGATGATACGCGAAGCCTTACGCGGTATGGCGACGGCGACCCGATGAGCGATAACGAACGATTGGTGACTCCACTGGCCGACTCCGACGACGCCGAGCACGAATTCGATCGCAGTCTGCGCCCGACACGGCTCGACGATTTTGTCGGCCAACCCAAGACGCGTGAGCAGCTCGGCATTTTTATCGACGCGGCGCGGCGCCGTGGCGAAGCGCTTGATCACGTTTTGATATTCGGTCCGCCGGGCTTAGGCAAGACCACGCTCGCGCATATTCTTGCCAATGAATTGGGCGTGAATCTGCGCCAAACAGCCGGGCCGGTATTAGAACGCGCGGGCGATCTGGCGGCGTTACTGACTAATCTTGAAGCCAACGATGTATTGTTCGTCGATGAGATTCACCGTCTGAGTCCGGTCGTGGAAGAAGTCCTATATCCCGCGCTGGAGGACTATCAGCTCGATATCATGATTGGCGAGGGGCCCGCGGCACGCTCCATCAAACTCAACCTACCGCCGTTTACTCTGGTCGGCGCGACAACCCGCGCGGGATTGTTGACCTCACCATTGCGCGATCGGTTCGGTATCGTGCAGCGTCTCGAATTCTACAGCAGCGGCGATTTGGCCCGTATCATCACGCGTTCCGCCGAAATTCTCGGGGTGCCGGCGGAGACCGACGGCGTCGACGCCGTGGCGCGGCGCTCCCGCGGCACACCTCGCATCGCGAATCGACTGTTACGCCGGGTACGGGATTTCGCCGAGGTGCGCGGTGATGGAGTCATTACGCTGGATATCGCGACGCGCGCGATGGATTTACTGGAAGTCGACGAGCACGGCCTCGATCAGCTCGATCGCGCGCTGGTGCTGTCAATCGTGGAGAAGTTCGACGGCGGCCCGGTCGGGATCGACAGCCTTGCCGCTGCGGTAGGCGAGGAACGCGGCACGATCGAGGATGTGAT
>CAXMMZ010000028.1:0-3470 GCA_964194565.1 Arenicellales bacterium | reverse complement strand
CGACTACTTAGCCCAATTTCCCCTGAACTCCGAACCCTTCATGAATTATCCGGGCTAGTCGCCCCAGATTCCTTCGACCTTGAGATCCGCTAATGTGGCCTCGATACTTTCGCGTAGTATCGAGACGAATTGATCTATCTGTTCGCGAGTCAAGGTCAACGGCGGCGACATTACGTTCAGATGAGCAATCGGACGGATAATCAAACCGCGTTTCTCGCAATGATCGGCAATTCGATTACCGATATGCACTTCGGCAGGAAACAGTTCCTTGGTATTACGATCCGCCACGTTCTCTACACACATCATGAAACATTTACCGCGAACATCCCCCACGATCGGTAAATCACGTAACGTATCAAGTTGCGTTTCGAAATACGGGCCAAGCTCACGCACATAGCCGCAGAGATTATCGCGTTCCATGATTTCAATGTTCTTGAGCCCTGCTGCACAAGACACCGGGTGCCCGGAATAGGTGAAACCGTGGGTAAATAATGCACCATCGGCTTGGGGCACGCTTATTACATCGTAGATTTTTTCAGACAGGATCGTCGCCGACAACGGTACGTAGCCCGACGAAATACCTTTGGCGCTGGTGATGATGTCGGGTTGCATATCGAAAACATCCTTCGAGGCGAAGAAATGACCGAGCCGCCCGAATGCGGTCACCACTTCATCCGAGATATAAAGCACCTCATATTTTTCGCACACCGCCTTGGTCCGATGATGATAACCGGGAGGTGGAACGATTACTCCGCCTGCCCCCATGATGGGTTCGGCAATAAAACAAGCCACATTCTCCGGACCCAAATCCAATATCTTATCTTCGAGTTCCTGCACCGTCTCGGTGCAGTAGTCCTCGAGCGACATACCTTGCGGGCGACGGTAACAATTCGGCGCCGAGATATGATGCACGAGCTCTGGCGCCAGATCGAAGCCTTGATGGTCGAACGCGACACCGGTCATACTCATAGCCAGATACGTGCTACCGTGATAGCCATCGGTACGCGCAATGATCTTCTTCTTGGTGGGCTTTCCGAGCCGGTTGAAATAAAAATGAATGATTCGAATGGCCGTGTCGTTCGCCATCGATCCACCGGTACTATAGAAGATATGATTTAAGTCACCCGGTGCAAGCTCCGCCAACTTGGCTGCAAGTTCCGCCGCGGGCGGCGTGGTGAGATGCGTAAAGGTCGAGTAATACGGTATACGGCGCACCTGATCGGCAATGGCTTGGGCCATCTCCTCGTTACCGTAGCCGATATTTACACACCATAATCCACCAATTCCGTCGATGTAGCGATTGCCGTCGGAATCGTAAACATACACGCCTTCCGACTCCGCCATAACCAGCGAGCCCTTTTCCTTAAAAACCGAAAAATCAGTCCATGGATGAATATAGTGATCCCGGTCTTTCTGCCAAAGATCCTTGGTGTCGTAATTGAAATTAGTGCGCATTCGGTACTCTCCTCCGTAACAATTTTATGCTCGACTATTTGCGATTTGTAAGATCTGTACAGGACGAGACACCGTGGGCAAAATCAACCCTAGCAACCAATCGCTATTCCGGAATTACAGCCGTCACTTCAATTTCCATCAACCATTCGGGTTTGGCCAAACCGTCGACGACGATACCGGTCGATACCGGATAAACGCCCTTAAGCCACTTGCCGATTACCTGATACACCGCGTCGCGATAGCCGCGGTCGGTAAGATATACGACGATGCGACAGATGTCATCGAGATTCGAGCCGGCCTCTTCGAGCAGTTGCTTCACATTTTTCATCGCCTGCTCAGCCTGCGCCGCCGGATCTCCAATACCAATCACGTTACCGTCGAAATCGCTGCCCACTTGACCCCGCAAAAAAACCAGATTCCCGGCCTTCACGACTTGGCATAGATCGTTGTCGAGACTTTGCTCCGGGTACGTGAGTTTAGTATTGAACCTACGGAATCTCTCGTGGCTACTCATGCGGCTTTGCCCCGCGAAGTCGAATCCGCTTTACCCAGTACCCGTTCGGATAAACCCGCGGCTTTTTGCACGAATTCAAGCGGCCCGGAAAAATCGAAATTATTATAGACCGCGTTCAAATGCGCAAACGGTGGCGACTGCGCAAACAGATTGAAGGTCAAGCGATGCCCAGCGTAATCGGAGTTGAGCAGATCGCGGGCAAACGCAAGCAACTTGCGGCGGTCCTCGGCAACCCAGTTTTCGTTCACACTGTAGTACTTCTCCAGCCACGACATACTGCCGGCGGCGGTGAAACTCGCACTATCGGGCGTGACGCAGATTTGCCCACCACAAAGCTCGCGCGCTAAATGCATCATTGCCGGCAACTGCGAGCATGCCAACACCCGCCCGGTAAACAATAACGACTGATTCGGCATGAGCAATCCTTTGGGACTACGCTCGGCGGTAGCAATCGATCCCGTGAGATGGGCGTTGATGCCCTCGCGATAACAGGCCAGAGTCGCGAGTTTTTCGCGTACTGCCTGTTGCTTATCGAGCCCGGTCTGGCGCACGTTAAAAAGCGCCGCACCGATCATCATATCCGCCATTAGCAGGATTCGTTGCACAAACGGGAACGCGCTGTAGCGATGCAGCGTAGCCCGTATGAAGCTGGCCGCGCGAGTATGTTGATAAAACAACACATCCTCCCATGGAATCAATACGTCATCGAATATGAGCAGTGTATCCACCTCGTCGAAGCGATTGGCTAACGGATAGTCCTCGACCGGTGCGCGCCCGGCGAAACCGGTCCGGCAGATATGCTTCATGCCTTTCACATTCATCTTCACGATGCACCCGACCGCGTAGTCCGACAATTTGTCATCGCCCCAATTCGCAATCGTCGGCTTAACGAATGCTTGCTCGGAATAGGCGGCTGCGGTTTCATACTTGGCACCGCGCACGACGATGCCAGCATCGGTTTCCTTGACAACATGCAACAGCATGTCGGGGTCTTGTTCTTGAGGCGGTTTAGAACGATCTCCCTTGGGATCGGTGTTCGCCGATACGTGGAAGATATCCTCCTGCAACGCACGATGAATATGGCGCTCGATATTTTCGGCAAAGCGCGGATCGATTTCCGCCAACACATCGCTGCCGTCGTATAACGACCACATCTCGCCGATCGTTTCATCGCCGACCCGGGTCACGACCCCGCCGATGTCACGCATAACCGCATCCACCGCACGACGTTTGTCGTGCCAATCCTGCTGTTCGAACGGCAAGCGCAGACCGATAGGGTTGCGTTCGCCGCTAGCGGCGTCGACATAGGTCATCGTTTCCTGATGTACCGGGTCGTGCGCCATGTCGTAGATGCGCGCACGAATATCCACCACCGGTTTAAACGCGGCATGGTTCGGTACGTCGTCTACCCGCTCACCGTTGATCCAGACCTCGCGGCCATCACGTATCGACTCAATGTAATCCGCCCCTGTTCGAATCATACTTATCCTCCTCTGCGCAA
>CAXMMZ010000027.1:0-2203 GCA_964194565.1 Arenicellales bacterium | reverse complement strand
GTCATTACCAAGGTACAGAGTCTGGGCCCCGCCCATATGGCGCAGATTTCGAGCTCTCAAAAGACCGTAGCGCGCAAGGGGCCGTTTCTGATTCCGGTGCAATTAGACGTAAAAACCATCACCGGCGTGGTTTATCACGGTGCATACGAACCGGTGTTGACGGTAACCGATCTCGATAAATTCGGCGCAATTGCGGCCGAAAACAAGGCACCGATCCTACTGGAGATCGAGACGTGGGCGCGTTCCAATCCATTGCAGTTTGATGCCCCGCTAGAGCGTCGCCGCACGACCTATCACACGTTGATGCCGTCTCTCGCCGCGGAGCTGCCGGACGACTACGATGCGTTATCGTCTGCTATTGTCGAAGCCGTAAGCGATAATGTTGTCGCGTATGTTCAGTAGTGCCGAGTGTCGACAACGCGGAGCGATCAACGATAGCAATCAGTGCCAAAGTGGCTGGTTCGATTACTCGGATTCTTGACTCGCATCTCGCGTGCGCTGTACTCCTTCTAACAATATTTTATTAACTTCCTGCTCGACTTGTCGCGGCACGTGTTGCGGGTCAATCTCTTCGCGGTCTTCTTCTGAACTCGCGTGGTAGTCGTTGAGCGCGTATACGACGGCGGCAACAATGAGTATTACGATCAGTAATTGTGCCATGACATTGATCTCTCTGCGATTGCTGCGGTTTGTGAAAGCTATAACATTATTGTAGTGGGATTGGAGGGGTTAGCAATATACGATCGCCACGGGCGGATGCTGTGCCTTGCTCTACGCTCGGTCCACGTTGAGATCGGCAAATGTTTTGTTTTGCTCAAGCATTTGCGACAGTAACGGTGACAGTGACCACGAGGAGGGATCGTTCGCAGCGAACTCGGCGATTCCCTCGATGATTTCCTGCAAACCGATCGTATCGGCATAGCACGTCGGTCCACCACGCCAGCGCGGAAAGCCGTAGCCATGGATTTTGACCAGGTCGATATCGAGTGGGCGGCGCGCGATTCCGTCGGCGAGGATGTAAGCCGCTTCACTAATAGTGCTGAATAGAATACGACGTTGTATTTCCGTCGCCGAAAACTTTCGGCGCTCGATGCCTCGGTGTGCGGATGTGGCCAGTATAATGGCCTCGACGTCCGGGTCGGGTTGCGGCTGCTGGTCACCGCTATCGTACCGGTACCAACCGCGCCCACTCTTGCGGCCAAACCAGCCTTGTTCGCACAGGCAATCAGCGATCGGGACATAGCGTTGGCTTGGATCGCGGGTTGTCGCTTGGTGTTTGCGTCGTGCCCAGGCAATGTCCAATCCCGCGAGATCCATGACCTTGAACGGGCCCATCGCCATACCGAAATCTTCCATCGCCCGATCCACGTCCCACGGCATCGCACCGTCTTCAATCATGTGGTCAGCCTGGGTACGTTCACGCGCGAGCAATCGATTGCCGATAAAGCCATCACACACACCCGATAACACACCGATTTTGCCGAGCCGCCGGGCTAACGCGAATCCGCTCGCCAACACATCGGCCGCCGTGTGCGTGCCCTGAACAATTTCCAGCAATCGCATCAACGGTGCCGGCGAGAAGAAATGCACACCGATAACATCCTCAGGTCGACTCGTCGTTGCGGCGAGTTCATTGATGTCGAGGTAAGACGTATTGGTAGCGAGTATCGCCCCTGGCCGCAGATGCGCATCGAGCGCGGCGAACACCTTTTGCTTAACGGCCATGTCTTCGAATACCGCCTCGATCGCAAGATCGGCATTGCCGATCGCGTCGTAATCGGTCGTCAGTTTAAGTTGATCCAACAAATTCGCCTGCTGCTCCGCACTGATTCGGCTGCGTTTTACCAAACCGTGCAGATGTTCGGCAACGCGCGCCCGGGCGTTTACCAACATATCCGCATCGCATTCCAGTAGGGTAACGGTCAATCCCGCCGGCAACAGGACGGTCGCGATGCCGGCCCCCATCGTGCCACCGCCGATCACGGCGGCGGTATCGATCGGGCGCGGACTGGCGGCATCGCATTCAGGTATTTTCGCGGCCGCGCGTTCGGCGAAAAATACGTGCCGCAGCGCGCGGGCCTGGGTGGAGTCACGCAACTCCATGAATATTTCGCGCTCCCGAGTCATGCCCGCATCAAACGGCAGTTCTACGGCAATTTGTACCGCTTCCAATGCGCGTAGCGGACTGTGTTGGCCGCGTGCT
>CAXMMZ010000026.1:0-6723 GCA_964194565.1 Arenicellales bacterium | reverse complement strand
CACGACGATCTGGCGTTGTCCGGTCTATAATTCGGGCGATGAACGATAGCACCTTGTCTTCCACGGTCGCGCTGACCCAAGCGCTAATTCGCCAACCGTCGATTACTCCCAACGACCACGGCTGCCAGCATCTATTGTCGGAGCGACTTGCCGTTATCGGCTTCGACTCTGAACACGTCCGGTTTGGCGATGTCACGAATCTGTGGGCGCGTCGCGGCCGTTCCGAGCCTTTGTTCGTGTTTGCCGGCCACACCGATGTCGTACCCATCGGCGCCGAGGCCGACTGGTCGGTGCCGCCGTTTGGCGGGGAAATCCGCGACGGCCAGTTGTGGGGGCGCGGCGCGGCGGATATGAAAGGCAGCCTCGCCGCGATGGTCACCGCCTGTGAACGCTTCGTGGACACACACCCAAAGCACCGTGGCTCGATTGCGCTCCTCGTCACCAGCGACGAAGAAGGTCCAGCGCTCGACGGTACACGGCGCGTTGTCGAGCAACTGCTCGACCGCAATGAGATTCCGCGTTGGTGTCTGGTTGGAGAACCGACCAGCAGCCAACGCCTTGGCGACGTCATAAAAATCGGCCGCCGCGGATCGATCAACGGTACGATTACGATATTGGGCACCCAAGGCCACATTGCCTATCCGCAGCTTGCGGACAATCCGATCCATCGTGCCGGAGCGTTAATCGCGGCGCTGGCCGCACACCGCTGGGACGACGCCGGTGCCGGTTTTCCGGCCTCGCGATTGCAGATATCCAATATCAACGGCGGCGCCGGTGCCGACAATGTGATCCCGGGATCGGTGCAGATTCGCTTTAACGTGCGTTTCTCAGCCGCGCTGTCGCCTGCCGCCATCGACGACTGCGTGCACGGCTTGTGCCGACAACACGACCTTCGCTATAGCCTCGAATGGAGCAGTCCGGGAATGCCATACCGGACCGATCGTGGCGAGTTGGTGGAAGCCGTGTCCGCCGCAATCCGCTCAGTCACCGGCACCGATACAACGCTATCGACGGATGGCGGCACCTCCGACGGCCGCTTTATAGCGCCGATGGGTGCTCAGGTCGTGGAACTCGGCCCCTGTAACGCGACAATCCATAAAGTGGACGAACGCGTCGAGACCGCTGACCTTGACGGATTATCGGCCATTTATGAGCAAATCTTGATAGGCTTACTGGACTAGCGAAAATTAATAAAGGGTTCGGGCTACGCTCGCATGGACCGCTGCTACTCGGCGCCGTTAAACTTCGTAGTTCGCTGTACGAACGACGCATACGGAGAAAAATCGCCGATGTCCACCCCGCTCTCTCCCTCCAGTGAATCGATAATCGCCACCGGCCGGCGCTGCTTCGTGCCGAACTATCAACCGCGCGAGGTCGTTTTCGAACGCGGCAAGGGGTCGCACATCTGGGATGTCGATGGCAATGAATACATCGATCTGGGGTGCGGGATCAGCGTGAACTCGCTGGGCCATCAACACCCCGCACTGGTCGCGGCGTTGCAGGAACAATCGGCGAAACTCTGGCACACCAGCAATATCTACTTCAACGAACCCGCCGTGCGCCTCGCCGAAGATCTGGTCAATACCACTTTCGCACAACGCGTGTATTTTTGTAATTCCGGAGCCGAAGCAAACGAAGCCGCCATTAAAATCGCGCGCAAATTCGCAAGTTCGCGGGGCGTGCCGCCCGAGAAGCGCACAATATTGACGTTTACGGGTTCGTTCCATGGCCGCACGATGGCGACCGTCACGGCCACCGCACAACCGAAGTATCATGGCGGTTTCGAACCACTACCGCCGGGATTTCGCTACTGCCCGTTTAACGACTTTGAATCGCTCGACCAACACCTGACGTCAGATACGTGCGCGGTTTTGGTGGAACCGATCCAAGGCGAGGGTGGCGTGATGCCGGCCGCGGCCGACTTTCTCGGCGAGCTGCGTCGGCGTTGCGATGCGCTGGGCGCGCTACTGATTCTCGACGAAGTTCAGTGTGGCATGGGCCGCACTGGGAAACTGTTTGCCTACGAATGGGAAAAGCATGTCATTCCGGACATCGTGACGATGGCCAAGGCACTCGGAGGCGGCTTGCCATTGGGAGCGACGCTGGTGGGGGACAAGGCCGCCGACACATTGCAATTCGGCAGTCACGGCTCGACGTTTGGGGGTAATCCACTAATGTGCGCGGTGGCGCGGGCGGCCTTTCATGAGATCAACGACTCGCGGCTATTAGACGATGTGATCCGTCAGGGAAATACGTTGCAAGCCCGGCTCGAACGGATTGCCGCAGAGATCGGCGTCATTGAAAAGGTTCGCGGGCGGGGATTGATGCTTGGAGCCACCTTGCTGCCGAACTGGTGCGGCAAAGCCGGCGATATCGTCGAGCAGTGCCGTCATCACGGCGTACTCATCCTACAAGCGGGTCCGGATGTGCTGCGCTTTCTGCCCCCGCTGAATATTAACGACGAGGATTTGCAACACGGCTTGGATCGCGTCGAGCAAGCACTACGAGAATTGGGGTAAAAACCGTCGGTCTGTTGCGGCGCCGGGCCGCCAAAATTTAGCAACGAGAATGTTATTTGACGATCGCGACCTCGTTACCGACCTCAAGCGTCCATTCCACAAGTCCCTTAATTACTTTCCCGAGCGCATCATCGAACGCCTCGATAATGGACGCAAGGTCGCTGCCGGCCGCGTCGACGACGAATTCAAAACTGCGTGACGCCAAGATTATTTGGCGTGGTTGGGTAATCAATTTGGCGTTAATGCGGACACGGATTCTGGGTGATTTCGCATCAGGGAAGTACTCAGCCTGAAATTCACGCAGCTCCGTTCGCAGATTGTAATCCGACCGCAGGCCAATCGCCTGACGGCCTACCGCGATAATGCTGCCGGTATTCTCGAAACTTTCGATCAGCAGCGTTTGCACCATCTTAGGTGCCCGCTCCGTCCATCGCGCATCCGCAAAGTACTTCAATTCCGTCGGCGATGGGCGCAGTGCGATTTGACTTGCGTCCAAACCACCAGGAGCCAGCGGCTCCTCGATAACAAGCTGCCAAGTTACTTTTGGCAAACCGTCAAGAAACGTGCTCTTAGGCGTGAGGTTGTAAAGATCGGGCGCCGGACCGGTAGGCAGAAACCCGGCACACCCCGTAACCCACAACATCGTCGCGACGACGCCGCACCGCAATAAGACACGATGCACCGACGTTAAATTATTCGTCACACACTGAATGGCCATAGCTCGCTGCGCATGGGGAAAGTTCTGCATTATAGGCGCGCCAGCCGATCGCCGGCATCACTCGGCGCGAAAATCAGATTGATTATTATCGAGGAAAAATCGCCCGCCTTGTGCTTCAAGGCGCTCCGCCACACGAGATATGCCGACCACCAGCAGCCGTGCCTCCGCAACGAAGCGCGTGAACTCACCGAGGCCGTCTACGGTAAATTCCTCAATCGATTCCTTGTTGTCTACAAGCAATGCATTGGCCTCGGTCGTCAGCCGATCGATCGATGAAGCAGCGCGACGAAGGTCGGCCACTAAATTTGCTACATCGTTATCGACGATGTCATTGACCTTACCAACCGTGGCTCGCGCATCGGTGATTGTCGATGACGTCACGTCCAGCACATCCGTAGCATGATCCAACAATTCGCTGAAACGAGCTGCCGCCTCCCGAACTGCGACCGCCGTAGCGGCGAGTTCCTGGGTAGACGACTCAACCGAATTGATCACACCTTGAATCGTCTCGCCACTCGACGCCAGTGCTGACGTGAGTTGTTTAATATCGGCTAAAATTTGATGTACCAATGCTTGATTATCGGCATTGAACAATTCAGACAACCGTGTCGCAAGCAGCGTCCCCTGGCGCAATAGTTCCGGTGCGCCCTGCACCAGCTGCTCGACTTCTGATTGACGTGAAGGCAACACGGGGATTTGTGCCGAATCGGTGGGCCGGAGCGGAGCCGCAGCGGCAATCGCACCCTCGATGTTGACAAACGTCACACCGGTCACACCGAGTAATTTTAGCGTGGCTGCGTCTCCCTCGCGCAACACCGTTTCGCCGTGTACCTCAATTCGTACAACGACGACGCTTGGATCGTCGGCCTTGACCGCAATATCCGCCACTGTGCCGATCTTGATCCCGCGATACCGAACGTCACCACCCAAAGGCAATCCGCTGACTGACCCCGAAAAAAAGATATCGTAATAGTCCGGCTGAGTAGCAAAATCGATTTTCGCTTTCCAAATCACGAACGCGAAAATGCCGATAATGCCCAGCAACACAAAGCTGCCTATGAGAATATGATTCGCCCGGCTCTCCATCCTAGCGCGTTGCTCCTTTGGCCTGCGCCAACGACGCGGCGCGCCCGCGCGGCCCACAGAAATATTCGTTCACCCAAGGGTGATCGAAGACCAGCAATTCAGAAATAGTTCCAATCACTAATATTTTTCCATCGCCGAGCACAGCGATACGGTCGCACACTGTGTGCAATGTGTCGAGATCGTGGGTCACAAGAAATACGGTAAAACCCAAAGCACGTTGTAAATCCTTAATCAAATCGTCGAATTCGGCGGCGGCAATAGGGTCAAGCCCGGCGGTTGGTTCATCCAAGAACAGAATTTCCGGGTCTAATGCCAGCGCCCGCGCCAGGGCCGCCCGTTTGCGCATACCACCCGATAGCTCGGAGGGGTATTTGCCAATAGCCCCCGGCTCTAACCCCGCCAAACCAAGCTTGAGCGCAGCAATTTCTTCCAGCAACCGGGGCGTTAACTGCAAGTGCTCGCGTAACGGCACTTGGATGTTTTGCCCCACCGTGAGCGAACTGAACAATGCACCGTTCTGGAACAGCACGCCCCAACGCTGCTCGTAGTGCCGGCGTTGCCGCTCCGACAACTGACTTAAGTTTTCACCGAACACCTTAATGGTGCCTTGTCTTGGCCGCAACAATCCGACTATGGCGCGTAGCAATACCGATTTCCCGGTCCCGGATCCGCCCACCACGCCGATAATTTCCCCCTGGCACACATCCAAGTCAAGGCTGTTATGAATAACGGTCTGCCCGAATCGGGTTGTGAGATCGCGAACTTCGATCACCACTGGTGCGCGCTCCAGAGCCATCGACATCGAACTTACAACCGCAGTCTTAAAAGGGCTGCCGCGCCTGCCACACACCTAGCGACCAACGCCGCGTGCATCCATGCCGTTGCCTCAAACTCGCATCGCCGCCGATCCAGCGGCTGAAGGGGCCGCGCTTTACGTTGTACCATTGCTGGGAATGTTGGACGTTGTTTAGCCATCGATAGTTTTTCTAAACTCCGAGAATCCCGAACAACACCGAAAACATCGCGTCCGCCACAATAACTAGAAAAATTGATTCCACCACCGAACGCGTTGTGCGGTAGCCGAGCGATTCGGCGCTGCCGCTGACCGCAAACCCTTCGAAACAACCTATTAGCGCGATCAATACAGCGAATACCGGCGCCTTAACGATGCCGACCCAAAAACTTGCGATGCTAACCGCGTCGCTCAAACGTTCGATGAATACAGTCGGGCTTATATCGAGTACCACCCAACACATCACCGCACCGCCAAGCAAACCCATAATATCGGCGAAAAACGCCAACAATGGTAATGCAATGACCAACGCGATGACGCGCGGTAACACCAGCACATCCATTGCGTCCAGACCTAAAGTCTGTAGTGCATCGACCTCCTCGTTGATCTTCATCGACCCAAGTTGAGCGGTAAAGGCGCTTCCGGACCTGCCGGCGATGATGATAGCCGTTAGCAGTATTCCGAGCTCCCGCAGCACTGATATCGCGATCAAATCGACGGTAAACACATCGGCGCCGAACTGGCGCAACTGCGTTGCACCCTGATAGGCCAACACGACACCGATCAAGAACGAGATCAACCCCACTATGGGTAATGCATTAAAACCCACTTGCTCGAGATGGAATACGATGGATGTCAGTCGCAAGCGGCGCGGTTGCACAATTAACCGCAAGCCAGCCGCGACCGCGTGACCAACAAATGCGAGGAGGCCAACGGCAGTCTGCACCACAGCAGCGGTCGCTTTGCCCAGGTTTTCGACAAGTTGGATGAGGAAATTGGATTTATCGGACGGCGATCGACACGGCCGGTAGCTGGCCGCCACGCGCTCCAGTATCAAATCGTATATCGGTTGCGATCCAATAATATCCAACCGCTGCCCAGAATCCCGCAACGCCTGGGTGGTACGTGTTAACAACCATGCCCCCGAGGTATCCAAACGGCTGATGGCGGATATATCGATGCGGGTGGGACGCCGCGCACCCCGGAGCGCCGTCTTAAGTTCGCGATCGATGCGCGTGCTGTTGGCGATCGTCCATGCACCGCCGGCGTTAAGAAGAAGTCCATCTACACTCTCGGTCGCCGACAAAAATCCAGGTGTGCTCAGCATATTGATCGCAAGCAAATTGCGTCCACTGCGGTGGCCCGCGCTAGTGCTAATGCTAGTGCTATATCTCGGTGCTGGCCACTTTCACGGGCGGCGAATCCATCATAGTTTGGATTGGGCCCGATGCCCCGATGATATCGCCCTGAGCATAGTCTACTCCGATATCGCGCAATTTTTCGAGGGTATGCCGATTCTCAACATATTCGGCGACGGTTTTCTTGCCCATCACCTTGGCGACATCGTTTATGGATTTAACGATAGCGAAATTTACTGGATCGCTATC
>CAXMMZ010000025.1:0-11191 GCA_964194565.1 Arenicellales bacterium | reverse complement strand
ACGCGAGATCATAGGAATCGCTTACGATTCAGGCGGTGTTACTACCTCAACGATCACCGTGCCGTTAGTCACTGCGCTCGGTATCGGGCTTGCACGCTGCATCCATGGCCGCAACCCGATGGTAGACGGCTTTGGCCTGATCGCGTTCGCATCGTTGTTCCCGATGTTGTTTGTCATGGTGTACGGATTACTCTTGTCGTGAATGTGATAATAGAAATCTGGACCGCACTGTACGGTACTTTGCGCGATGTGTTACCAATCATCGCGATCCTCGCCGGCTTTCAATATTTTGTGATCCGCAAACCGATTCCAAATTGGCGCCGGACGGTGACCGGTTTGCTATGTGTCGTGTTGGGCATGGCTCTGTTCCTGTTCGGCCTGGAGAAAGCATTGTTTCCGATCGGCAGGTTAATGGCGGAGCAATTGACCGATCCGGAATTCATCGGAGGATTGTCCAATGCGGCGGTAAATTGGACGAGCTATGGTTGGGTATACGTTTTTGCGTTTCTGGTCGGCCTTGGTACGACGATGGCCGAACCGGCGTTAATTGCGGTGGCTGTGCAAGCCAACAAAAATTCCGCAGGCGCGATCGGGGTATGGGGGTTACGGCTTGCGGTCGCATTGGGAGTAGCGATTGGCATATCTCTTGGCACTTGGCGAATTGTCGTGGGTGCACCGATTCACTACTTTATAATTGCCGGGTATGTCGTCGTAGTCGCGCAAACTCACTTCGCTCCTAGATTGATCGTACCTCTGGCCTACGATTCCGGTGGGGTCTCAACATCCACGGTAACGGTACCGCTGGTAGCCGCACTCGGGCTAGGTCTCGCCGAAGCCGTACCCGGTCGCGATCCATTGATAGACGGTTTTGGCTTAATCGCTTTTGCGTGTTTGTTTCCGATGATCACCGTAATGGCTTATGCGCAGTTGTCGGCCTACTTCAACCGTCGACCGGTAAACGAGACCGGCGAGGCAGCACCTTAAACTCCGGTAAACCACCGGTAAACCAACGTGGAGAAGACACCATGCGATTCAAATTAATTGTGACTTTTGTCGAAGATCGCCACACCGAAAAGGTAATGCAGGCTGCGCGCGAAGCGGGTGCGACCGGCGCAACACTCTTGAACAACGCCCGCGGCGAAGGCGTAACCAAAGGCAAAACGTTCCTTGGATTAACCCTCGAGTCGCAACGCGACGTACTGTTGTTTCTCGTCGAGGAGCATCTAAGTCGCCGTATTTTGGAGTGTGTCGCCGACGTCGGCGAATTCGATGCTACACCAGGAACCGGAATCGCCGTGCAACTCGACGTCGAAGATGCGGTCGGCGTGGCCCACCAAATTGAGAAATTAACCAATGTAGTGGAACGGCAGCTATGAACAAACCAAAAACTATGCAAGTCCGGGATGTGATGAACCAAAATTTTCAGTTGATTGATGGAATCACCGTCGTTCGCGATGCGCTGCGTATCATGAAGCAGCGTGACGCACACGTGCTAATTGTCGAGAAGCACCATGACGGTGACGAATATGGAATTGTTTTGGTGTCCGATATCGCTAAAAAAGTCCTGGCCAAGGACCGATCGCTGGACCGTGTGAATATTTACGAGATTATGTCGAAACCGGTCGTTGCCGTTTCGCCGAGTATGGATATTCGATACTGCGCTCGATTATTTGATGATTTCGGACTTGCGGTCGCCCCGGTTATCGATGACGATCAAGTAATGGGAATAGTGGGTTATGATGAAATTGTGTTGAATGGTTTGGTCAAATTGCAAAACGTCTGATGTCAGTGGGGTTCGGCGCGGCGCGATATTATTGCGCGAGATCGGCGCTTTCAACCGCCTCCAAATCGAACGCGGCCTTAAGTAAGGCACGCGTATAGGCGTGTTCGGGATTGTTAAAAATCGATTCCGCCGACCCTTGCTCGATGACCCGGCCTTCCCGTAACACCACAAGATCGTCGCTCAATGCGCGTACAATTTTGAGGTCGTGACTGATAAATATGTAGGCCAGCTGATGCGCTGATTGCAAGCCACGGAGCAGCTCGATGATCTGCACCTGTATCGAGCGATCCAGCGCGGAGGTCGGCTCGTCGAGCACCAGCAGCTTCGGTTTGAGAATCATTGCTCTGGCGATCGCTATGCGCTGGCGCTGCCCGCCTGAGAACTCATGGGGGTAACGGTGGCGTACTGCTGGATCGAGATCGACCTCTTCAAGCGCCGCGACGACGCGCGCGTCCCGTTCCGACTCGAGATTGACGATACCGTGCGCTTCAAGTCCTTCGGCAACAATCTGCCCAACCGATAGCCGCGGACTTAGGCTGCCATACGGATCTTGAAAAACTATCTGCATTTCTTTTCGCAGCGGTTTGATGGCCTTGCCTCCGAGCGCGTCGATCGCTTGGCCCTTGAACCAAATACCGCCTTTGCTGCCGATTAACCGCAGCAATGCGAGTGCGAGGGTGGTTTTACCGGAACCGCTTTCCCCCACTACACCGACCGTGTGGCCTTCACGAATTTGCACCGACACGTCGTCCACCGCTTTAATGTGGTCCACGGTACGACGCAACACGCCGCGGCGTATCGGAAACCATACCCGCACCCGTTCGGCGCGCATCACCTCGGCCGCATTGGCATTGGCCGGCCGCTCATGTTCCGATGGTTCGGCGGCAAGCAGCTCCTTGGTGTAATCGTCTTCGGGCGCGGTAAAGATCCGCTCGGTCGCGCCACGCTCAAGAATCTTGCCGCCGCGCATCACGCACACTCGATCGGCGACTTTACGAACGATGCTGAGGTCGTGGGTGATCAACAGCATCGACATCTTGAGTTTGTGCTGCAATTCCTTAAGCAGTTTAAGAATCTGCGCTTGAATCGTTACATCCAACGCGGTCGTCGGTTCGTCGGCGATCAGCAGGTCGGGTTCGTTGGCGAGCGCCATCGCGATCATGACCCGCTGGCGCTGGCCGCCTGAGAGTTGATGCGGATAGGAATGCAGTCGGCTTTCGGGGTCGCGAATCTGCACTAGCCGCATTAGCTCCAGGGCGCGTTCCCGGGACTGGGATTCGGTAAGCCCCTTGTGCAATATCAACACTTCATTGATCTGTTTTTCGACCTTGTGCAACGGATTCAATGACGTCATCGGTTCCTGAAAAATCATTCCGATGCGATCGCCGCGGATTCGTCGCAGTTGTTCAGGTCCGGCCCCTAACACCTGCTCGCCACGAAACGTGATGCTGCCGCTCGGATGGTGTGCGGCAGGATAGGGCAGCAGTTGCATGATCGACAGCGCAGTGACCGATTTGCCGGATCCACTTTCGCCTACCAGCGCGAGAGTCTCGCCTTCGCCGATACGTAGCGAAATACGATCGACCGCGATGGTATCGCGTTGGCCTGAGCGAAAGCCGACCGATAAGTCCTCAACCTCGAGCAGCGTAGCGCCTTTACTCGTGCTCATCGCAACGCGCTATCCAATTGTCTTACGTGGATCGAATGCATCGCGCACCGCTTCGCCGATAAAAATCAACAAACTCAGCATGATCGCTATGACAAAAAACCCGGAGAGTCCCAGCCACGGCGCCTGCAGATTTGCCTTGCCCTGGGCCAGCACTTCGCCGAGCGATGCGGACCCGGGTGGCAGGCCGATGCCAAGAAAATCTAATGAAGTCAGAATGGTAACGGAGCCCGCCAGGACAAAAGGCAGAAAGGTTAACGTTGCTACCAACGCGTTCGGCAATACGTGACGAAACATAATCTGCAGGTTGCCGACACCTAGTGCGCGCGCCGCGCGCACGTAGTCGAAATTTCGAGCTCGCAAGAACTCGGCCCTTACGACACCTACAAATCCCATCCAACTGAACAGCAGCAACAGTCCTAACAGCCACCAGAAGTTCGGTTCAACGATGCTGGCCAGAATTATCAGCAAATACAATGTCGGTAGTCCTGACCACACTTCGATGAAGCGTTGAAACAATAGATCGAGCCAGCCACCAAAATACCCTTGCACCGCGCCCGCGGTGACGCCGACGATCGCGCTGATTATCGTGAGTGCGAAACCAAATAGCACTGAGATACGGAAACCATAGATGAGTCGAGCCACCACGTCACGGGCTTGGTCGTCGGTGCCGATCCAATGCTCAGAATCCGGTGGCGCCGGAGCGGGCACCGGCAGGTCCCATGCAACGGTGCGGTGGTTATAGCGCACTAGCGGCCAGATCATCCAACCGTTATTGTTGATGAGTTCCGCCACAAATGGATCGCGATAGTCGGCTTCGGTCTCGAACTCGCCGCCAAAGGCCGTTTCAGGATATGCCTTAAACACCGGGCTATACACTCCGCCATCGAAGTAAACGAGGATCGGTTTATCGTTCGCGACGACCTCAGCCACCAAAGTAACCAAAAAAATCACGAGGAAAATCCACAGCGACCACCAACCGCGCCGGTTTGCCTTAAAACTTTCAAGTCGACGGCGAGTTAACGGCGACATTTTGGATTTCGAGATTTGCGCCGTTGAGGCGGCAATAGTGGTCATCTCAAACCTCACGCGCCTCAAAATCGATTCGCGGATCGATTATCGTGTACATCAGGTCGCCTATTAGGTTCATAAACAATCCCAGTAGTGAAAAGAAGTACAAGGTTCCGAACATCACCGGATAGTCGCGGTTGAACGCGGCCTCAAAACCCAACAGGCCAAGGCCATCCAGTGAAAAAATAATTTCGATCAATAGCGACCCGGTAAACAGAATACCGACAAATGCGCCTGGAAAGCCGGCGATAACGATGAGCATCGCGTTGCGGAACACATGTCGATACATGACACGGCGTTCGCTCAACCCTTTGGCCCTCGCTGTAATCACATACTGCTGATGAATTTGGTCGAGAAACGAATTCTTGGTGAGCATGGTCAGCGTCGCAAAGCCACCAATCGTCATCGCGGTAATGGGCAACACGAGGTGCCAGAAATAATCCAATATGCGGTCAGGCCAGCTCATCTCATTCCATGTTTCCGATGTCAGGCCGCTTAGTGGAAACCAATCCAGATAGCTGCCTCCCGCGAACACGACGAGCAGAAATACAGCGAACAGGAAGCCTGGAATCGCCGTGCCGATAATGATTGCGACGCTGGTCCACACGTCGAAGCGGCTGCCGTCGCGCCCGGCCTTGGCGATGCCAAGCGGGATGCAGATCATGTAGACCAATAATGTCGTCCAAACCCCGAGTGAGATCGAAACCGGCATCTTATCGATGATCAAGTCGACTACCTTGCGATCGCGGAAAAAGCTGTCTCCGAAATCGAACAGCACATAGTTCTTGACCATGGAAAAAAATCGCACGTGCAACGGTTTGTCGAAACCGAACTGTTTCTCCAACGCCGCGATAAACTCCGGATCCAGTCCTTGTGCACCTCGGTATTTACCCGAACTCGACCCGGATGCGGTGTCCGCTCGAACCGTGCTTTCACCAGTACCGCTACGGGTCACGCGTTCGGTAATATCCGCGCCCTGGCCGGTCAGTTGAGCAATAATTTGCTCCACTGGGCCGCCCGGTGCGACGTGAATGACGACGAAGTTGATGACCATGATCGCGAACAGTGTCGGGATCATCAGTAACAGTCGCCGGACAATATAGGCGGTCATGTGGCTACGCTTCCCGTGGTCGCATAGCGCGGCGCAATACCACAAAGCCAACTGCCAGGATGCCAATCAGAACTGCTAACGTAATGCTGACGCCTGGGCGCTTCGAGTCACTCGTATTTGCAGTCAGCGATTCGTCATCGTCCATCGCTCGAATCAAAGCCTGGGCCTTGACGTCGTCGTACCACCAGCGGCTGGTCATAACGCCATTCTTAGTCGCCATCGCCGGCCGCGAAAACTTGTCCCAATGCAATACGCGGTCGGCCTGAATGTGCCAGTTCGGAATCACATAAAAGCCGGCCAGTAGTACGCGGTCGAGGGCGCGGGTGCGCGCGACGAGGCTCTCCCGGGTCGGTGCGGTAATCACCAGCTCGATCAATTCGTCCACCACTGGGTCCGTAATTCCCGCGAAATTGCGGCTGCTCGGATTATCCGCAGCAGCGCTACTCCAATAGTTGCGTTGTTCATTGCCGGGAGAATCGGACTGACCCCAAGTGAAAATAAACATATCGAAGTCGAAACTGCGCAACCGGTTTATGTATTGAGTCTGATCCACGAGCCTCACACGCGTGTCGATGCCGAGGCGCTGTAGATTACGCTTCATCGGCAACACAATGCGCTCGAATGCTGGGCTCACTAACAATATCTCAAACTGCATCTGTTGGCCGGTTTTCTCGTTGACGAGCTTTTGGTCGCGAACAACCCACCCTGCCTCTCGTAATAGTTCGAACGCCCTGCGTAGGTTCGCCCTAGGCCAGCCACTGCCGTCGGTGGACGGCGCACGATAAGTCTCCTGGAAAACCCTATCCGGAAGGCGATCCCTATAGCGATTAAGAATCGTCAACTCCTCCCCGCTCGGCAGTCCACGGGAGGCAAGTTCGGAATTGGAAAAATAGCTTTCCGTGCGGGTGTACTGGCCGAAAAACAAATTCTTATTGGTCCATTCAAAATCGAACGCGTAGGCCAGTGCTTTTCGCACTTTTAATTCGCTGAATACATCACGTCTGGTATTCATAACGAAAGCCTGCATGCCGGTAGGCAACCGGTGGCGTATCAATTCCTTATTGAGCCATCCTTTGTTCACGGCCGGCACGTCATAATCAACGGCCCACGCTTTGGATTGATTCTCTTCGCGAAAGTCGATGTCGCCTGACTTTAGGGCCAGGCGTATTGCCGTGTCGTCTCGATAGTAATCGATGCGAATACGATCAAAATTGTGCAGGCCGATATTGACCGCCAAACCTTGGCCCCAATAGTCCTCAACTCGTTCCTGAACAATAAATCGACCGGCTTCAAAATCCTTAACCTTATAGGGGCCGCTGCCAAGTGGTGGTTCCAACGTTGTCTTCTCGAAATCGCGTCCTTCCCAATAGTGTTTCGGTAGGATCGATAATTCCCCGACGATAAGCGGCAGCTCGCGATTGCCCTTTTCCTTAAACGTAAACTTCACGCGCCGCGGTTCGAGTTTTTCCGCTCTGGCGACGCTGCCGTAGTAATAGCGGTACGCCGGTGAGCCCTTCGCCACCAAGGTTTCGAACGACCACACCACATCGTCGGCGGTGATCGGTTCCCCGTCATGCCAACGTGCCTCCGGGCGCAGATTGAATATTACCCAGGAGCGGTCGGCTGGATACTCCAGCGACTCGGCGATGAGGCCGTACTTGGTGAATGCTTCATCGGCGCTCGAGGTCAGCAACGACTCGACCGAGCCCGTGTTTGCGGCGTTGCCTTTGGGGATGAACCCGTGAAAACTGTCGAATGTGCCTTGGGCCGCGATCCGTAACGTGCCGCCTTTGGGTGCGTGCGGATTCACGTAGTCGAAATGGGCGAAGTCGGCGGCGTATTTGGGATCGCCGTGCATCGCGATGGCGTGGCTGATAGTGACGTCTTCCCCAGCGCGCGCAACGAGCGTCGTCAGCGTCGCCACAGCGGCCAGCACAGCGCAGAGGGAGCGGCGCCAAGGGGCGTCGCCGCTCGAGGGTAAGCTACTCATTCGTCGCGCGGTCTTTCGATGCAGTCGTGTCACGTGTGCGCATTATGGATGAGTGCTGAATGGAGTAAAAGCCGCCGCCTAAAACCCCGGACAGATCACCTGCCGCTGCGCGCGGAGACCATGCAAACAACGGCAGCCTACAAATGCCAACCCCAATAATCGAGGAAACCGGCGAAATCCCGCATGTCAGAAGTCTTGCGCTTCCAGGGTCTGAAGCTTGTGTGAAAGCGGGGCCCGCCGTCACCGGGCATGCCGTATCCCTTATCGACGCCAGCACGCACGTCGAGCGACCACCAACTTACCAGCAATAACTCAAATGGTTTGAAGGTGCCGCGCACATAACCGGCGCGCGCGCCTTCGGTATTGAAGAACGATATAGTCGTGCCGTCACGGATCGGTAAGCGCTTCAGCTCGGAGACCGGCGCAAGCGCCGTTACCACCGAGCGAAATTCAGAACGTGCGGCGGGCAATGTAGTAATACCTATGTCTTTCACGCGGTGGGAGCCCGCGCGCAATGTGATCAACGGACGTTGCCCGCCGTCGTAGGGTCGCGCGAGCGTAAGCCGGGTAGGTAATCGCTCGCCCCACACCTCTTGTTCGTGCTCAGCCCAGTTCGTGGGCCGCGCGCTGGCTGACATGAATGCGGTGGGAACGAAAGCCGTATAACACCCACAGGTGTGTACGGTCGTGTACAACACGGGTTCTTGTTTTTCGTTTATGGTCACGATGACCAGCAATCCGACGTTTCGTCCGGCGCTGATGTGGAACGGTCTAAAGCTTACCGGCACGCGCTCGAAGTGCACCCGGTAGATCAGGTTCGTGTAGTGCGCACCGTTGCTACTCTCGAATTCGCGACGCTCGGTAAAAATGACAGGCCGCAGCGGATCGACGGACACGCTGACGTCACCGCGTTCGTCATAGCGCGCGACCGGGCGGCCGATGCGGTTGTAAGCGCGTGCATCGTTTTCGTGAACAAACAAAGGCGCGAATCGGCCGAACGTTTCGTCCTCGGCGGGTATATAAACCGTACCGGGCGGGGTGGCAGTGGGTAATCCCGCGCACCCATTCAGTGCGGCCAGCACCGCCAGCAACGTCGCCATACGGACAACACTGCGGGGCAGCGCTTGGAAGCCGAATATTCGCATCGAAGAGTCCTCGCCCGAATAGAGTCAGTGTCGGTTGAATGGTTCCATGCACTGGACCTCGGTGCTCAGTTTCCGGTACAACCGGGCGATGTCCACTGGTACGCCGTTCACTGCATCGGTGTTGGCTTGGTATAGCCAACACGGCCGAAACGATCTGCCTTGGCACCGCTCGCGCAATCCGTATCGGGTCTGGGTGTCCGAGATAATGTTGCAGCAAACCCAAGTCGCGACCGTCATTCCGTATTATCAGCGTTTCGTATCGGCGTTTCCCGATATTCAAGCACTGGCGCGCGCCGAGCAAGACGCTGTGATGCACCAATGGACGGGTCTCGGCTATTACTCCCGCGCGCGTCATTTACACAGTGCCGCCCGGCAAGTGTGCGCGCGTCATAGCGGCCACTTGCCCGACGATCTCGATGGGCTGTGTGCATTACCCGGAATCGGCCGCTCCACCGCCGCTGCGATCCTCGCCTTCGCATACGGCCAACGTCAGCCCATTTTGGATGGCAATGTGAAGCGTGTGCTAGCCCGATATCACCGGGTCGACGGATATGCGGGGGCACGAGCAACCGAATCGCAATTGTGGGAATGGGCAGATCGCCACACCCCTACCAAGCGGTTGGCGGACTACACCCAGGCCATCATGGATTTGGGCGCAACGGTCTGTAAGCGCACACCCCGGTGCGTGGTCTGCCCGGTGACAGCCGGTTGTGCGGCCTACCGCGACGGCGTAACAGCCGACTATCCCGCACCAAAACCGCGGCGTAACCGGCCCCAAAAATCCATTGCCATGTTGTTGATTCGTGATGAATTGGGCCAATTATTATTAGAGAAGCGGCCCGACCACGGCATATGGGGTGGGCTGTGGAGCCTGCCGGAATGCGAAGTAGACGCCGACATCGCAAACTGGTGTGAGTGCCGTTTGGCGCTCACAGTGGACGTCGAAACACCATGGCCGCCGATTCGGCACAGCTTCAGCCATTATCATCTCGATATTACCCCGGTACCGGTGCACAAGCGTGGCGAGCTGCCTATGCTTATGGAGCAAACCGATCGGATTTGGTATAACCCGGCGAATCCCGACGACCGCGGATTGGCCGCGCCCGTAAAACGCTTCATCGAAGCACTGAGGACCGCACCATGACCCGCCTAGTACAATGCGCCAAGCTCGGAATCGAAGCCGAGGGCCTGGATTTCCCGCCGCTACCCGGTGAGCGCGGCCAGCGGATATTTAATAATGTATCGAAACAAGCCTGGAGCGAGTGGCTTGCCCATCAAACGATGCTCATCAATGAAAAGCACCTGAGTGTCGTGAACCCCGAGCACAAAGCCTACCTCACGGAACAGATGGAAAAATACCTATTCGGCGGTGACGTAGATCAACCTGACGGTTACGTGCCGAAATCCGATAGCGACTAAGCCCGCAGCCGCGATCCGGCTTGACTCGCGCCAGCGCAGTGCTTTCTAATGCCGCGCTCCCGTCTTGCACATGGCCAGGTAGCTCAGTCGGTAGAGCAGGGGACTGAAAATCCCCGTGTCGGCAGTTCGATTCTGTCCCTGGCCACCTTAGTAAACAACAACTTAACTCGACTTCCGATCATCCTTAATTTTTAACTGCGCGAGAATCGCGTGAGTCAGTTCCCCTAACTCGCCGCAATCCTGCGCAATACAACAAGTTCAGGCTTGACCTGGTCAACCTTTTTAGGACAGTCCAGTTAAGCGGCTTTTTTCATATTGATCAATTGCTGTTTCTCAAAATCGTTGGGGCTGATATACCCCAAGGTTGAGTGCAATCGATAACCGTTATAAAACATGGAAATGTAATCCAAAATGTCTTGTTGGGCTTCATAACGTGTTTGGTAGCTGCGCCATTGCACCCGTTCTTGTTTCAGGCTACCAAAAAAGCTCTCAACCACGGCGTTGTCCCAACAATCGCCCTTGCGGCTCATGCTGCCTCTGAAGCCATGAGCCTCGAGCAGCTGCCGGAAAGCTTTGCTGGCATACTGTGAGCCACGATCTGAATGATGGATCAATCCTGCTTTAGGCCGGCGCCGCCAGATCGCCATTTTCAAGGCATCACACACCAGTTGCGCTTTCATGCGTGAACTCATGCTCCAGCCCACGACTTTTCGAGAACATAGATCAATCACCACCGCCAGATATAACCAGCCTTCCCGGGTCCAGATATAGGTCACATCAGCGGCATAGACCTGATCAATTTGCGGAACATCAAATTGACGTTGTAACAAATTATCAAACACCGGCTGTTTGTGATTGCTGTCGGTCGTCACCTTAAACTTCTTGCGGTGACGAACCTGCACACCCGCCTCACACATCAGCTTGCTGGCTTTGTTGCGGCTGATCGGATAACCCAAACCATTCATAGCGACTTTCATACGGCGGCGGCCATAGCTGTAGTCGGTAC
>CAXMMZ010000024.1:0-9742 GCA_964194565.1 Arenicellales bacterium | reverse complement strand
GCCGTTGCAGGGATGTCACGGTATTCCGGGAACCCGGTTATGCTTCGGTGCTGGCAGTTCGAGACGGTATCGTCACGGAGCCGTACTTAGGAAACCTCTGAACAAGTCCTGACCGATCAATTTGAGTCCAAAATAATCAATCTCTGCGTTGTGAAACTTCGCAATAGCCCTGCTATTACGCGCATTCCACGCCTTGATCTTGATCATTTTGAATCTCAAATTGATTCACCCAGACTTATTCAGAGGTTCCCTTAATGAATCGAGGCGGTTTTCAGGCATGAATATCGATCCACCGAATGCACAACGATATTATGGGTATCGCCGTCTCGCGTCAGCGTGATTGGTATCTCGATACCAGCGTCGCCCAACGCCCAAATCGTCCGAAATAGCGATGCTAAATCTTCGATGGTCTCGCCGTCGACCGCTTGGATGACGTCTCCGGTGTTAATACCGGCAACCGCGGCGGGCCCCGTTTCGTACAGGCCGGCCACGACCAAGCCGTGCTCCGTCTCTTGTACAAACCAGCCGAGCCACGGCCGTCCGGGTTGGTTGCGACGCCCATAAAGCCGCAAATCGTCCAATACTGGGGTCAACACATCGATCGGAATCATTAGATTGGCGTTATGTACCGAGCCGTTATCGGAGCGAGTTTGCAATACTAGGGAACCGATGCCACATAGCAACCCGCGTGAATCGATAAGTGCCGCGCCACTCCAGTTGTCATGGGCGGGAGTGGTGAACAACGCTTCATCCAATACGTACTCCCAGTGTCCCGCGAATTCCCGTTTTCCCACCAGATTCGTGCTGATGGCTTGTTCGATTCCACCCGCGCCCGCTACGATAACGCGGTCACCGACGTTGAGTTCGGACGAACGGCCCAATGGCATCGGTTGTGCCTGCAATGGGCCCAAAGCTTGAACCAGGCCAAACCCCGTCTCTTGGTCATAACTCAGGGTGTGGGCGGGCACCGTGTTTCCGGAATAGTCCACTAACCAAATCGACTCGGCTTCGGTGACTAAGTAGCCCACCGTCAGTATCAAGTCGGGATCTTCAATCAAAACACCGTGCCCGCTTCGTTCAGTGCCGAGAATGGGCGCGGTCAACCCATCTTCAGGTATCTGCGCCCGCACCGACACAATGGATTCCAGTGTAGTGTCTAGGTCAAATGGAAAGTCAGCGGGGTTGGGTTGCGGTTCCATGCTTTGGTAACGGTATTAGAGTGGTAGGCGCTATTGGGTTCTTTGTAATTCGGGTGTAAATGGTTGCGCGCATTGCTGTATTAGTCAATGCGTATTGCCAGGAAAGGTTTGGTAGAACCCGTTTTCATTTACCAAATCGATTGGGGTTTCGAATAATTCCGTTAGCGCACGCGCGGTCAGCATTGTTTGTTTGGAGCCTTGCCCGCGCACCTCGCCGTGTTTCAGAAATACCACCGTAGTAATTTCGGGGGGGATTTCATGGATATGGTGCGTAACCAGCACAATTGTGATCCCGCATTGCATGAGGCCCCGGACGGTTTCGAGGTAATGGTATGTCGCCGTCAGATCGAGGCCGGTGGTGGGTTCGTCAAGAATCAAGGTATGCGGCGTATTGACCAATGCTCTTCCCAGTAGAAATCGACGTTGCTCGCCCGTAGACATCCGTGCAAATCGGTGCTCTTGAATCCCGGTAATCCCGAGATCCTCCATAATTGCTCGTGCCCGATGGTGTTGCTCGTCGGTGAATGCCTGATGTTCATACGTGCCGATGCTTGAATAGTAGCCGGACAGCACGACATCGACCCCGCGAACATTGCCCGCGTAGTTGTGCTGTAGGTCCGGGGAAACAATGCCGATACCTGCGCGCAGACTCCAGATATCCCATTTGTCCTTGCCAAGAATCCGGATCCGACTCCCTTGTTGGCGCAGCGGGTACAGTTCTCGCGTAACGAGTTTCAAAAACGTCGACTTACCGGCGCCATTCGGTCCGATAATAGCGGTGTTTTGGTGCCGGTCAATGCACAAGGATAAATTGTGAAAGACTCGAGTATTGCCCCGATATACTGTCGCGTTATGGATTTCAATGAGCTTTTCGTCAGGCATTTGGGTACGGTGGGGCGCTGGTGGCCAAAGCGGTGCGGATTGTACGCCGCCGTGGCGTAATCTGCATATTCTCATGCACGCTGCGTCCGATTTGATTGCGCACGGGTCGTGAGTTCAATCCCTATTCACACGCGGGGCCAGAAATGGGCTCCAATCCGTTCACCTCAGGGGTCGCTAATCTGAGCACGTAGTTGTTAGGATGTCGTTACCGGCGACGTGTAGCGGGATGCACTATCGCCACGCGAACAGCGGTTGTTCGTAATGCGCAACGCGCGTACAGCGACCATGCAACGCAACCTCTCGAAACTGGTAAAGAATCGCCGCAGTTGGCGCATAAACCTCGTGGCCCAGTGTTGGAAACGGCGCCGACAAGACCGGGCTGTCGCTTTCCGGGATTTGATCGAGTTGGGGTATTTCCGGGCGGTCCAATTCCGCCAGCGGTATCCGGAATACCGCGTCGACCTCATCCGGATTGGCGATGATGTCGGTGTCCGCGTCGCGCCACATTACAAAAGGACTGATACGAAAGCCCGAACGTGTCGAGTAGTCGTCCAATCGACCTAATACATCGTGCTCCGAAAGCGTTAACCCGAGTTCTTCGGAAAGCTCACGCAATGCCGCGGCCTGTGGACTCTCGCCAGCGTCAACCCGACCGCCGGGTAACGCATACTGCCCGCTGTGATGCCGTAAGCGATTGGCGCGCCGGGTGAGCACAAATCCGGCGCCGCCGTTGTACGCTGTAGCCGTAATTACGATCGCGACCGCAGCGGGTCGCAAGGTCTCATCTGTCGCGTTGCAACGTTCGAAGCGCTGTAGATTGATTTGGATTGATGACCGTAGCGTCGGATCGATGTGATATTTATCCATGTGCTTCATCCTAGCATCAGTGATCTGTTAGACACTAAGGAACGTCTGATTAATGTTGGGTGAGCGGGTCCGAGAGTGGAATTGGTCGGAGTTTCGGATACGGATTACGGACAGCACTACCGTTTCTTTCGGCAATGACTCCTGCATTGCTCATTGCTAGTGTTACCATGTTCGGCACACGCTATAGTGGTTGCCGTATGAAATCGGCCGGTAATATATCCTGAGATTCGCACAATTACGATGGCAACGATTGTGGCGGCAAGCGGGGCCTTGGCACGGCGTCGGATTGATGCTGGTGTCGACGGTTATGTTTTCGGCGATGCACACTATGGTGCGGCATGTTGGTCAGGAGCTGCACCCGTTCGAAGTCGCATTCTTTCGCAACCTATTCGGTTTAGTGGTTGTGCTGCCGTTGCTCATTCGGGTCGGTTGGAACGGACTGCGTACGCGTCATCCATACATGTTATTGATGCGTTCCGTGCTCGGAGGTATCGCGATGCTGACTTGGTTCTATGGACTCAGCGTCGTACCGGTCGCGGAGGCGACCGCGCTGAGCTTTACGAATGTCATCTTCGCTTCGATCGGTGTCACGTTATTTTTAGGCGAAAGCATGCGATTGAGCCGCTGGATGGCGGTTGGATTTGGGTTTTTGGGCGCGCTGATTATATTGCGGCCGGGATTGCAGTCGGTGTCGAGTGGTATGTGGCTCGTGTTGTTGTCGTCGTTCGCGTGGGGTATGGCGGTGGTGATGGTAAAGTACCTGTCACGCACCGACTCAGTGGTGAGCATCGTGGCATGGATGGTCATCGTGTTAACCGTATTATCGCTGATCCCGGCATTGCTGGTGTGGGTCTGGCCGACGTTGCCACAGTTGGGATGGCTGATGGTCATAGGGGCGCTGGCGACGTCGGCACACTTGGCTATGGTTAAGGCACTAAAGCTCGCCGATGTATCGGCATTACTGCCGTTGGATTTTACGCGGTTAATTTGGGCCGCAATATTCGGTTATCTCGCATTCGCCGAGTCGCCGGACAACTGGACCTGGGTGGGCGGTGCAGTCGTCATCGCGAGTGCTACGTACCTCATCGTTCGTGAGGCCCGCGCGCGGACGGTAGACGCGTCGCCACAATAAAGGCGGATCTATATAAAACGCGCGGCCGATTGATTTTCCGCCCAAGCGTATGTACACAGAGTAATATGATGAACTAGGGCTTGGTCGGTCGGGCTGGTTTCCGTGGTTTCTCAAGTTTATTCGAGCGGTCCGATTTACTGGGTTTTCCCGATTCACTGGGTCACTCAACGGGCGTTCCACGCCCAGATCTTGGACATCTTGAAACTCGAATGGATTCGTCCAGGTTTATTCAGAGGCTCCGTAGTTAACAACGATTAACTTATTGATATGAAAAGAAATTTAGGCAAAAGTGGGCGATACATATTTGCGATTGGCCTGGGTGGCATGCCGCTTTCCATCCGCGGCCGTCCCGATCGGCACCACGCGGCTGCAGTTATTAAGGCGGCCATAGATTCCGGAGTGGATTTCATCGATACGGCCGACAGTTATTGTCTGGACGATAACGACATCGGTCACAACGAACGTCTTATCGCCGAGACCCTGCGGCAGCTCGGCGCCGCTGACCGAGTGGTGCTCGCTACCAAAGGGGGGTTAACGCGCCCGGACGGTCGTTGGGAACGCTGTGGTACCCCGGATCATTTGCGTACGGCCTGTGAGCGCAGTCTGGTATCACTTGGCGCGGATTCGATTGCGCTTTATCAGTATCACGCGCCGGACACAACGGTGCCGTTTGCTGACTCTATCGGCACGTTGGCGGACTTGCGAATGGAAGGCAAGATCCAAAACATCGGCTTATCAAACGTCACGCGCGACCATATCGATGATGCGTTAACGCAAGTTCCGATCCAATCGGTGCAGAACCGTTGCCACGTACTATGCCAGGATGACGTTCGCTCCGGGTTACTCGACTACTGCGCCACCAAGGGTATTACCTACATTCCATATAGTCCGGTTGGCGGCGGCAACGGACATAAGACGCTGCGCGACGTCGCCGCATTACGAGAGATCGGCAACCGGCATCAGTGCAGTCCGTACCGAGTCGCATTGGCTTGGTTGTTAAGCAAAGGCAACCATGTATTGCCGATCCCCGGAGCAAGCCGGATCGAAAGTATTACCGATAGCGCGCGGGCAGTGGAGGTGGCGTTGTCATCGCAGGAGGTTTTACAGATCGATCAAGTGACAGTTTGATCTTACCGAGGCGTGCCGACTCACGCGCCGCTCATCAACGAGTGGACTCGACTGCCCACATTCGACTATCTGTAGATTCGCAGTTGTCAGGCGGCATGAATCATTCTACGATTTTAATGAGCTGGCCGGGCTCCGGTTCGCCGTCAGGATACAGGCCATTTAGCAGCCGCAGCTGATCCGCCGCGTAGTTCGTCAAAGGGGTTTGTTCGGCGAGACTCGTAAAGGTATCGCCAGAGCGGGCGCGAATTAAGCGAATACGCCGTTCCGATGCGAGTGCTTTTTCGTCTTCGCGCAGTCCGCGAAGACTGTGCACTGTGTCGAGAAACGGTTCATTAAGTAAGCCGTCACGTTTGACCCCAAGCGCCACAAATACCCGTTTATCCCGTACGATTGCCGCCACCCTGGAGTCGCGTTTTCCAAATGGTGTGTCTATCTCCGATATTCCTGTGTAACCTTGATTATTTTCGCCGAGCGCTTCGCCTTGCGATAAATTGCTAAATTTATTGGTAAGGAATTGACGCGGCGTTTCACGGCGATTCAAATCCTCAGCCATTAACTGGATGACCGCGCCGTTATCGGGCGCCACGGCGACAATGCGATCCGGCCTGTTGTCGACGCGCCAACCGTCGGGAAAGCGGACCGTAAAATTCATGGATCTGTGATAGAACTGGTTGCCCCGCAGCACGCCTTGCTCTTCGTTGAGTCCGAACGTCATGCCGTCGAGACGGCGCAAAAACGCTTCGCGGTCCACCGGCACAGGGTTGATGACGCGAAATCGATTGGCGGCACGGATCACCTCCTGTAAGCGAGCATCGTTACGCGGATGGGTTGAGAATAGGCCGTGATAAGACTGAGGTTCACGACCTTCTTCTTGCGCCCGGGCCAACGCGAATTCTTCTTGAGATTTCAATATGCCGATGACGTCAATCATTTCTTCCGGTTCGTAGCCGGACAGGGCTAAGTATTCCGCACCTAGGCGGTCGGCTTCCAGTTCGTGTTTGCGCCCATAGCCGCTAATCCACGCGGCTCCCACTACGTTGGAAAGGTCGCTGATGGCCTGGCTGCCGGTGTACGCACCCAATATCCCACCTAGGATGCCCGCCAGCGCACCTTGACTTTGCTGGCGTACGCTGTGACGCGCTGTCACGTGGCCGATCTCATGGCCGAGTACGCCGGCCAGGTGGGATTCCGAGTTCATATAGGCCAGGATGCCCCGGGTAATGTAGATGTAGCCGCCCGGCAGTGCGAACGCGTTGACCATCGGGTCGTCGAGGACAGTGAAGTGAAAAACCAGGTTTGGACGGTGGCTATCGCGAGCGAGGGACTCGCCGATCGCGCCAGCGTATTCCTGTAGCCCCGGAGTGTCGAGCACTTCGAATTGTTGAAGCACTGCTTGGTGATGCTGGCGGCCAAGTTGCACTTCCTGCTCCTCGGACATCATCACAAAATTCTGGCCGCCGGTGACCGGATTGGTGGCACAACCGGCTAGCAGCAGCGCGGCCGCGAGCGCTACCAATCGATGACGCCAGTGTCTGTCTGCCAACCGACGTTTCGTCTCGATGGCGCCCCGGTATGGGCGCGTTACTCTGTCAGGGTTCGTTGTCATAGTTAGAGAGCATTGCACGAGCGATAATTATGAGCTTGTTGCCGAGTCGAAATTAATGACTGACCATCACTCGCATAGGGTGCCGGAAGTTGATGTGGTTTTGCAACCGTGGGTCGATGTAAGGTAGTACTGCGCGCCCTGTCGAGGGGTCGCTTGGTGTACGATGCGACGAGCAGCTATGGCTATAAATACCACCGCCTCATCGCGCACCGAAACGGCGCCATCCCCCGCCCGGCTTACCGAAGGTTCGGTACGCCGTCACCTTACCGACCTCACGATTCCGATGATCTGGGGAATCCTCGCGATGATGGCTTTCAACCTTACCGATACGTGGTTCGTAGCGCAATTGGGTGAGTTGGAGTTGGCAGCCATGAGTTTTACGTTCCCGGTTGTCATGGTGTTGTTGAGTGTCGGCATTGGCCTTATGGCAGGCACCTCGTCGGTGTTGGCCCGGGTTATCGGAGCGGGAGACACCGAGCGTGTGCGGCGCATCACCACCGACGCCGCGGTGTTTGCCTTTGTGTTGTCGGTGGTGCTTAGTGTCCTCGGTTTGCTCACCATCGATCCGTTGTTTCGATTGTTGGGAGCTACGCCCGAAGTGTTACCGCGCATACGCGAATACATGGTGATCTGGTATGCGGGTTTCGTATTTTTTTTGGTACCGATGGTGGGCCTCGGTGCGGTTCGCGCAACCGGCGACAGCCGATTACAAAGTTGGATTATGATTGGCGCGGCACTCGTCAATGTAGTATTGGATCCATTGTTGATTTTTGGCCTCGCTGGATTGCCCCGACTCGAATTGGCGGGTGCGGCGCTGGCCACTGTCATCGCGCGCGCCGCGTCGTTTGGCGTGGGATTTTGGGCGTTGCACAGTCGCAAGCGGATGTTGGTGTATACCCTGCCAAATTTTCAGCAGCTGTGGTCCTCCTGGAAAAGCGTATTGCACGTCGGGCTGCCGGCCGCGGGCACCAATGTAATTATTCCGATGGCAACGGGTGTCGTGGTGGCGATGATTGCCAGTGGTGGGCCGGCCGCGGTCGCTGGGTTCGGCGCGGCGACACGGATCGAGCAAGTGGTGCTCGTCGTGTTTTATGCCATGTCTGCGGTGATCGGTCCGTTCATGGGGCAAAATCTCGGCGCGCGCCGCACCGAGCGCATTGAGCAAGCGGCGCGCTACTGCGCCGTGTTTTGTTTGGCACTCGGATTATTAGTCGCCGTTGGGCTAGGTCTGGTTGCCGAGCCCCTAATGCGATTGTTTAGCGATTCTCCTGAAGTGGTGCAGATAGGTGCGGCGTACCTGTGGATCGTATCGATCAGTTTTGGCGCGGAAGGTATAGTCATGGTGATCAATGCCGGATTTAATGGCCTGGGTCGGCCGCTTCCGGCCGTGATGGTGTCGATAACACGGATGGCAATATTATATCTACCGCTGGCATACCTGGGCGTGAGTTTGGCTGGCGTGCGCGGAATTTTTGTGGCTGCGTGTGCCGCAAATTTGCTGGCAGCCGCGCTGGCCTATGGTTGGTTTCGCCATTATTATCGGCATCATTTAATGACGATTCCCGCACCAGCCGACGCATAATTACCGGCGTAATCCCTAAGCGTACTCAATGAATCACAGTAAGTTGTCCCAGTTTCCGCGCGAGCGATTCGCGCATCTGCCGACCCCACTCGAGTACTTACCGCGGCTTTCGGCGCATTTGAATGGCCCGCGGATTTTCGTAAAGCGAGATGATTGTACCGGTCTCGCCAGCGGCGGCAACAAGACCCGCAAGCTCGAATATCTACTGGCCGACGCCATGGCGCGCGGCGCCGATACGGTGATTACCACCGGCGGCGTACAATCCAATCATGCGCGCCAGACCGCGGCGGCGGCCGCGCGTTGTGGTCTGCATTGCGAGTTGTTATTGCCGCGCTCGGTTGCGTGGTCCGATCCGGCCTACGAACGCACTGGTAATGTATTGTACGACCGCATCCTGGGTGCAAATGTGCATCTATTGCCGGCCGACAGTGATCGCGACGCGGCAATGTCGGATCTCGCGGAGTCATTGCGGCGCGACGGACGTACGCCCTATACCATCCCAGCCGGGGGCTCGAACGCGGTGGGCGCACTCGGTTATGTCGGTTGTATCGATGAATTACTTGCGCAAATCCGCGCCGAGAGTCTCGCCATTGACGCGCTGCTGGTGGCGAGCGGCAGCGGTGGCACCCAGGCGGGATTAGTGGTGGGGCGCACGGCATTCGCGGCGGATTTCGCTATCGTTGGCATCAGTGACGGTGAGCCCAGCGCTGAGCTCGAGTCCACGGTGCGTTCGGTGGCGAACGCAACCGGACGTTTACTGGATGTGACGCCGCAGTGGGATCGTGTCGAGATATTGGATCAGTACATCGGCCCCGGATACGGGTTGCCGAGCGACGCGATGCTGGAGGCCGTGACGCTGGTGGCGCGCACAGAGGGTTTACTGTTGGATCCCGTTTACACCGGCAAAGCGATGGCCGGATTGATCGATTTAATCCGCGGTGGCCGGTTTGGAAAAGATCACACAGTGGTGTTTCTGCATACTGGTGGTAGCGCCGCGCTGAGCGCTTATCCGGATTTATTTATGGCGGCTCCCTGGGTGGATAGATTGCGCCGGTGAAATAGTCTATTTACGAGTTTATTCCCGTAGTGGGCCCGCGAACATTACTAATGACGATAGCCCGTATCGTCACGGTCCAAGATGCGCAATAGCGCGCCCCATTCACGTTCGTTGCCGATCGTTTCCGAGCGGCTCTGCTCAAACTGTTGGGCTGTGTGCTCACAGACTTCGGGCGACGGCAGTACGAGCTCACCCATCGCCTGCGCGGCAAGTTGAATTTCGCACGCACGGTTGAGATAAAACATCAACGAGAATGCGGAGGCAACGGATGTGCCGGCTGTGAGTAAGC
>CAXMMZ010000023.1:0-5290 GCA_964194565.1 Arenicellales bacterium | reverse complement strand
CTATGTCTAAATCCTGGCGATGATCCCAACTATGCTGGAGCAGCGTTGAGATCAAAATATGTTCGCGGCTGGTAATGGGATCGGCATCGACATCAAGTAATGTCAATATGCTGGTGGCCGTGGCCTGAATACGTTCCCGATATAGATCTTTATCGTCGCTAACCAGCGGCGGCGGCGCCACAAACGACCGCAACACCGATATCGGTATGCCGGCCGAGCTCCCGGGCGTGTACATGGCCAACTCAACGCTGTCACGCAAGCGTTGAATACGCTCACCACTTTGCCCCCAAATTTCGAGGCCGTTGCGCCACAGTCGCGCTTGGTCTTTCGCGTAGGCCTCGACCGTTTTACCATTGTTGGCGGCCTATTGAGCATTTACCCACGGTTGAAAGTCTTCCGGCTGCAATTGCGGGAAGGTCAACAAGATATTACCGAGGTCGCCTTTCGGGTCCACCGCGATGACCGGAATCTTGTCGATGGCGGCTTCCTCCAACAAACCGATCCCGAGACCGGTCTTGCCGCTGCCGGTCATACCGATAATGACGGCATGGGTCGTGAGGTCCTTCGAATCGTATAGGATTAGGTCATCATTCTGCTTGCCGACATCGACATTAAACGATTTACCCAAATAGAAGGTGCCGAGTTTTTCGTAGTCTCGCATCGTAGATCGTTCTGATTGTTGTGGAGCGGGTGGCAATCTTAACCCAGTCCCGTCAGGGCGTAATTCTTACAAACCGCGGGTGGGTCGGGCTAGCCCGGATATTTCACGAAGGCGGACGATGATCCAAGAATTATCTCAATATATGAACCGATTACCCCGTGTATGTGGGTTCGTGACCACGGTACAGTTTGTCCTGTTCGGAGTTCCCAGAAAAATCGGGCGTCGCATTCGTCACGACTACTTAGCCCGATTTCCCCTGAAGTCCGAACCCTTCATGAATTATCCGGGCTAGGTATTTTCCGCATCCGTACACCACTCGTTTGGCATCAAAATAGGGTAACCGCCCGCTGCTGGACCCAGGATAACGGGCACGCATGTATTCCGCGTTTGGCCAAAGGTGCTGACCCGCCATTCGCCATCGTGCGCACCGATCCGGCAACGCGGAGAGATCAATGCAAAAATCGGCGGGCCGAGATCGGTAACGCAGGAAAGCCGCCGTGGATTCCATGGGCTTCGAGGTCCAACTCCGACGCACCTGTCGCCATGCATCGTTTGTTCCCACTACCGCGCTGCCGCCAAATCGCGCAAAGCTCATATCGAGCCCGTCATGGCACACAGTAATTACCCCTTGTCGGCGGCCAGCGAATCAAATCGGTGCGCATCGGCACCAGACATGCGATTGGCTAGTAGAAGAATATCGTATAGCCATATTAATCTTTGACTGTTGTGATGATGGGCGACGATGAATACACGCGATTAGTAGCGCGTGGACACTGTCTACAGCGTACGCGCTCGGACCCAATTGCGGCACCGGTACCGAGTGCCGACGGAGTTCCTTGTAGTCGATCACGCCAGCAAAAACCTGAGGGATGCAAAATTTTCCAATGCAAATCGATGACGACTTCGTAGCCGGATACATCGCGGCGAGTCAATATCTGCTGATAGTTAATCAGATCCCCGCTAACTCCAGGCGCCGAATGAAATCCCAACCCAACAAGCGCAGCACGGACCGACGATAAGCGCCGTGCCGCACCATCATGTCGGTGTCGCAACGCGGCCGCAGGTGCGGTTTCGAGTAGTGTGAGTAGGCGAGCGAAACACCCTTGAACAGCAAGGGGCGAATACTCGCGGCGGACAGCGCTTCGCCATCACACAGACGACCGGACGCGTCGGATTCCAACGGCGTGCCAGCAACCAGCGGGTTCACGCGCAAGGCGCGCCATCGTGCGCCGGACTGAATCGGGATCATTCGCTATTGCGCGCCGATATAGTACGCTGTTAAGCCGATTTAGCCTCGCGCCGGCAGCGATGCAACACCGGCTCCGTGTATCCGTTGGCAACTTCTCGGCCTTCGAATACGAGATCGAGTGCCGCCCGATATGCGACGCTCTGCGCGAAATTCGGTGCCATTTTTCGGTAGTTCGGATCCTGGGCGTTCTGCCGATCGACAATCACTGCCATGCGTTCGAACGCGTCCTCTACTCGTTGCGACGTCACCAGGTCGTGATGCAACCAGTTCGCAATATGCTGGCTGGAAATACGCAAGGTGGCACGGTCCTCCATTAATCCACAGTTATTGATATCGGGTACCTTGGAACATCCGATACCCTGATCGATCCAACGCACCACGTAGCCCAATATTCCCTGTGCATTGTTGTCCAGTTCGGCCTGAATTTCCGCATCCGTCAACACCCGATCGCCCAACAGCGCGGGAGTCAGAATATCCTGTAAACTTGCCCGGCCTCGGTGCATTAGTTCCTTTTGGCAATCGGCGACGTGGATCTCGTGGTAATGCATCGCATGCAAGACGGCCGCTGTAGGAGACGGCACCCAGGCCGTACTGGCGCCGGCTTTCGGGTGGGACCCCTTCGCCTCCAGCATCGCTTGCATATTGTCCGGCATTGTCCACATTCCCTTGCCGATCTGGGCATTGCCTGGTAACCCGGATTCGAGACCGACATCCACGTTCCAATTTTCATACGCCAGCAACCAAGGGGTATTCTTGATTTCCATTTTGGGCAACGTTGCGCCGGCCTCCATGCAGGTATGGATTTCGTCTCCGGTGCGATCGAGAAATCCGGTATTGATAAACATTACCCGTTCCTTAGCAGCCCTTATACATTCCTTTAGATTCACAGTGGTACGCCGCTCTTCATCCATAATTCCGATCTTGATGGTATTGGGAGTCAGTTCCAATGCTCGCTCGATACGCTCGAATAACTCCACCGTAGCGGCCACTTCCTCCGGTCCGTGGAGTTTCGGTTTTACGATGTAGATACTACCCGTACGACTATTACGAAATTCGCTGTTACCGAGTAAATCATGCTTCGCAGCCAGTACCGTTATCATCGCATCCAGGAAACCCTCCGGAATTTCCTCACTCTGTGCGGTGGTGACCGCATCCGTATACATATGCAAACCTACATTGCGTATCAGCATCAGGCTACGTCCCGACACAGAATAGGTTCCCCCATCCGGCGCCGTATAAATACGGTCCGGCTCTAAAACACGCTCCACTGTTTCACCGTACTTGACGAAACTACGCTTGAGGCTGCCCGTCATGAGACCCAACCAATTTCGATAGACGCGCACTTTATCCTCGGCATCGACAGCGGCTATCGAATCTTCGCAATCCATAATTGTGGTGACGGCGGCCTCGAGATGTATATCGTAAATATTCGCTAAATCGCCCCGCCCGATGTAATACCCTTCGCCGATACGCAGCTCGATGTGCAATTCGTTATTCCGAAACAACACGGCCGATGGAGTCTCCGGATCACCTGTGTAACCGACAAAGCATTCGGGTTTGTTCAGATCAGATTCGGTACCATCTCCCATGACGACAATTAACTTTCCGGACCTGACTACATACTTGACCACGTAACTATGGCTGCCTTCGACGACGGGCACCGAGCGATCCAGAAAGTCGCGCGCATACCTGATTACATTTACGCCACGAACCGGATTGTATTTTCGGGTGCGCCTGCAACCGCGCTCTTCGGCGATCACATCGGTGCCGTATAGCGCATCGTATAAACTACCCCAACGGGCATTGGCCGCGTTCAACGCGTACCGTGAGTTATCGACAGGCACGACGAGCTGTGGTCCGGCAATTCGTGAGATCTCATCGTCGACATTATCGACTTTCACGCTAAAATTGGGCCCCTCGGGAACCAGATAGCGGATGTCACGTAGTAGGGTTTCGTGTTCGGAGAAATCCACCGGACGCTCTTGGCGCTCGAGAAACCAACTGTCGATAGTGCGCTGCAGTTGGTCGCGTTTCGCCAGCAACGCCCGATTCTTCGGTGCCAATTCCGCGATAATTTCAGCAAAATTGATCCAAAATTGATCCGGGTCCACGCCAGCCCCGGGCGCGATTTCATCTCGGACGAGCTCAAACAACGGCTTGGCCACACGCAAACCACTCACGGCTATATAATTCGGGTCCGCAGCATTCATACTGTCAGGTCAGGTCAGATCGGATTATCGAAAATGAAGCCGGATACTATCAAAAAAACCGATATCGGTGGGGCGGCGGCCCGCCGCCCGTATCGCGGTCGGCTCTGCGCTTGGCAACGAACCCCGCTGCGGCATTGCGGAGAAATTTTGGAATAATCGAGATTGGGTACAGACTTCCGCGACGATATTTGAACTCGTTGTCGAAAAGAATTGCGCCAATACCGAAACCCCCGACACATTCGCACCGGGGGCTAATAATTAAAGCCTGCCGCTTGTATACCGACGCTTCACATGCGGTGTTTGCCCGAGGATTACAGGACAGTTCCAAACGACTGGGCACTCAATTGATAAAAATATCCAGGATACTGCCCTTAACCCGCTTCCTTACATAAAACAAAACCCCCGACACATTCGTATCGGGGGTGAATAATTAAAGCCTGGCAGTGTCCTACTTTCACACGAGGAGAGCCTCGCACTATCATCGGCGCTGAGCGTTTTCACTTCTGAGTTCGAGATGGATTCAGGTGGTTCCCACTCGCTATGGCCGCCAGGCAAACTGGTAATTCGGGTAGTTGAATGCGCTGAGTATGCTGCCTGAGCTCAACACCCAAGCTTCTTGGGTGTTATATGGTCAAGCCTCACGGTTTATTAGTACGGGTTAGCTCAATGCATTACTGCACTTCCACATCCCGCCTATCAACGTCGTAGTCTTCGACGAACCTTAAGGGACCTCACGGGTCCAGGGAGACCTAATCTTGAGGGAGGCTTCCCGCTTAGATGCTTTCAGCGGTTATCCCTTCCGTACATAGCTACCCGGCAGTGCCACTGGCGTGACAACCGGAACACCAGAGGTACGTCCACTCCGGTCCTCTCGTACTAGGAGCAGATCCTCTCAAGTCTCCAGCGCCCACGGTAGATAGGGACCAAACTGTCTCACGACGTTCTAAACCCAGCTCGCGTACCACTTTAAATGGCGAACAGCCATACCCTTGGGACCTGCTACAGCCCCAGGATGTGATGAGCCGACATCGAGGTGCCAAACACCCCCGTCGATGTGAACTCTTGGGGGGTATCAGCCTGTTATCCCCGGCGTACCTTTTATCCGTTGAGCGATGGCCCTTCCATTCAGAACCACCGGATCACTAAGACCTACTTTCGTACCTGCTCGAC
>CAXMMZ010000022.1:0-2367 GCA_964194565.1 Arenicellales bacterium | reverse complement strand
ACGGTTAAGCTATCGCCGGCGATCTACTCTGATCCGATCGACGCTGCGATTCCGACCATTCCGCCGAGCGCGATCCATGCTTACCTTGGCGCGCCACTCGTGGTGGATGAAGGCGATCTAGACGATGCAGGGCATGTTGTCACCGGTGTCGAAGACAATGTCGTGTTAGGCAAGCATCAGCAACTCTATGCGCGGGGCTTGCGGAATCCGGACCACGAATACTACCAGCTGTTTCGACTGGGTCAGCCGTTTGTTCATCCTGATACCCAGGAGAACCTGGGCCAGGAGGCCATCGCGCTGGGTGACGCTCAGATTGCTCGTTTTGGAGAGATTTCCAAACTCGACATTGTCGAAGCCCGGGAAGAAATCGGCCCCGGTGCTCGAGTGCTGGAGGCTGTGCGCGACGTAGGATTGCCGCATTATTTTCCGCACGCACCCGCGAGCGATGTGCAAGGCTATATTTTGAGATCCCGTCGTAACGTTGCCGAACTTGGAGCCCTTGACGTGGTGGCGATCTCGCTCGGTGAGCGTGAAGGCATGGAAGACGGCCATGTGTTGCGGATTATGCGCAAAGGCAGTATGCGTAAGGACCCGGTCGACGGCAAAATGTATCAAATGCCGAATGAGGAATCCGGGCTTCTTATGGTGTTTCGGACGTTTGAAAAAGTGAGTTACGCATTGGTCTTGAATTCGAACAGACAGGTACACATACTGGATGTCGTGCAAACCCCATAAAAGTGCAGTAGTTTAGAGGAATTGACCCCGGTTCCAAGGATGGAATCGATTGACCACATGGATGTAGACGATGTCAAATTTTGGCCCTGACGACCCGGCCGCTTGGCTCCGGTTGTGTCGCCTGCCGCGCACCACGAATCGGACACGATTGCAGGTGCTGAGACGGTTCGGCGGCGACGCCGGTGCGGTTTTTGCGGCCCCTCGCAAACAACTCCACACCGCCTTCGGCGCAAGACCCGCGTTGCTGGACGCTATTGGTGTAGCGGCACACCTCGACGTAACTGCCGACCTGGATTGGCTCAGTGGTCCGGATCGGCATCTGTTGACGATCGACGACTACCGCTACCCGGCGCTGCTACGGGAAATCCCCGATCCACCGATGGTGTTGTTTGTGCACGGCTGTTGGAGGGCCCTGCACCGGTCCGCAATGGCGATCGTCGGTAGCCGCAATGCGAGTCCGTCGGGAGTATTGATCGCGGAACATTTTGCCGAGCGCTTCTGCGTCCATCGGCTGGTCGTCGTAAGCGGGCTTGCCACCGGGATCGATGCGGCGGCTCATCGCGGCGCGATTAATGCGCAAGGAACGACGGTTGCAGTAGCGGCGACCGGGCCGGACCGAGTCTATCCACAGCAGCACCGAGCGTTGGCCCGCGCCATCGCTCAGCAAGGCGCAGTGGTGAGCGAGTTTCCTCCGGGCACGGCGCCGCTGCGGCGCCACTTTCCGCAACGTAACCGCATTGTAAGTGGGCTTGCGCTGGGGACGTTGGTGGTGGAAGCGGCGGCACATAGCGGAAGCTTGATCACTGCGCGGCTGGCGGGCGAGCAAGGGCGGGAAGTGTACGCCATACCGGGGCCGATTCAGTCGCCGCTGTCCCGTGGTTGCCACCGATTATTAAGGGACGGCGCCAAACTCGTCGAGTCGGTACAGGACGTGTTGGAAGACCTGCCGGGTGCTGCGCCGACTGTACACACGATAGCTATGTCCGAAACTGATCCGACCCTGACAGCGTTACAATCCCAATTGCTGGCTGCCGTCGATTATACGCCCGTTACAGTAGACACCCTCGTGGTACGGAGTGGATTGACGACTGCAACGGTTTGCTCCATGCTGTTAGATATGGAGCTACAGGGGGTCGTAGTCGGCGCGCCGGACGGTACCTATACGCGTCTGAGATAGCGCGATTGTTGGCATATTAATCACGACGTAATTGCTGGGTCCACGATGAAGGAAAATGTCCTCGAGGTTCTGATGTACCTATTCGAGAACTACATGATTGAAGGCTCGGAATTTCAGCCGGATCAGGAAGCCTTGACCGTTGAGTTATCCCAGGCCGGTTTTGGTCACGGTGAAATCCACAAAGCATTCGATTGGTTGGAAGACCTGTCGGCGATGTGTGAGCAACCGATGGAAATTCTGCACGGTGGGCGTGTAGAGTCGATGCGTCACTATTCGCCGGAGGAGCACGTAAAATTGGACAGCGAGGCCCAGGCGCTTCTGCTGTCTCTGGAACAGGCCGGAATTCTCGACCCTAGCGCACGCGAGTTGGTGATCGACCGGGTCATGGCATTAGACGGTGATGACATCGATATCGAGCACATTCGTTGGGTCACTATGATGGTATTGTGCAACCG
>CAXMMZ010000021.1:0-2495 GCA_964194565.1 Arenicellales bacterium | reverse complement strand
CGAGCCCCGTACGGCGACCCGGGAAGCCGGCAACATGGGGTATACTCGCGCCCATCGCGGGGGCTGTCCGGGTCACGGTTAAATTCAAATGAGCACATCGAAACTCTGGGGCGGGCGGTTTTCCCACTCAACCGACGCAGTCATTGAAGCGTTTACAGCCTCAGTAGGGGTAGACCAGCGCCTCTACCACCACGATATAACAGCCTCAATCGCCCATGCGCGCATGTTGGGGCAGGTTGCGGTACTCACCACCGCCGAAGCCGAGACTATCATCAAAGGCTTAGAGGACATCGAGTCGGAGATCTCGGCCGGGACTTTTGTCTGGTCCGATAAACTCGAAGACGTGCACATGAATATTGAAGCCGCGCTCACCGAACGTATCGGCGAAGTCGGTAAAAAGCTGCACACGGCACGATCTCGCAATGACCAGGTTGCGACCGACATGCGCCTTTTCGTGCGCGATCGGATCGATCACCATATCCAAGGTTTACGCAGCTTACAATCTGTCTTGGTGGACATCGCGGAGCGCGAGGCCGACACGCTGATGCCCGGATTCACCCATATGCAGCCCGCTCAACCGGTCACGTTCGGCCACCATTTGCTGGCGTGGACTGAAATGCTGGAGCGCGACTGCCAACGCTTTGTCGATTGCCGGCGGCGCGTGAATATCTCGCCGCTGGGTAGCGCGGCGCTGGCGGGAACCGGGTTTCCCATCGACCGCGCGGCGGCGGCTGCGGAACTCGGCTTCGAAAGCGTTAGCGAAAATTCGCTGGACGCGGTGTCGGACCGCGATTTTGTGATGGAGTTTATTTCGGTCGCGGCGGTGTTGATGATCCACCTGTCGCGCATCGCTGAAGAATTAGTGTTATGGGCATCGGCGCAGTTCGGCTTTATCGATCTCGGTGACGCATTCTGCACGGGCTCCAGCATTATGCCGCAAAAGAGGAACCCCGATGTTGCGGAGTTGATTCGCGGCAAGAGTGCCCGGGTTAGCGGCGCCTTGATGTCGGTGCTGATGCTCATGAAGGCACAGCCTCTCGCCTATAACCGCGATAACCAAGAGGATAAGATCCCGATTTTCGATGCGACCGACACGGCATCGATCTGCGTGGAGGTGTTGGGCCGGATGCTCGCGCAAATGACGCCCAATCGTGAGGCGATGCGTGACGCGGCGCTGAAGGGATATACCACCGCAACCGATCTCGCGGACTATCTGGTCAGAAAACAGGTGCCGTTTCGTGACGCCCACGCGGTCGTGCGTCGTGTGGTACACCATGCGCTCGAGCACGAAACACCGCTCACGGACTTCGACCTAGCCACTTTTCAGCAGTTTTGCCCAAACATCGGCGACGATGTGTTTGCCGTGCTCGGCCTGCAAGGCTCAGTAGACAGCCGCAGCCACGTCGGCGGCACCGCGCCCGCACAGGTCCGCGCCGCGGTTCAGCGGGCGCGGACCCGACTTCAACGATAAGCACACTCTGTCTTCAGTGGGACCGGTAATTGCTGGGAAAGATTTCGCGCGGGCGCGGTGGCCCGGACTGCGGGCACACAAAGCTGGTTACGCAAGCCATCGCCGCTGTGGTATGGTCCGATTCGATGCTGAAGTTCGGCTCGTTCCGTACATCAGTTGGCGCCCGAAATGTAGAGCCTAGGAGCAATTGTATGCAGCGTTGGACTTCCATAATACGCCACTTTGCGAGCTGGCTGATCGTGGCAAGCCTCCTGCTCGCCGGTTGTGGCCAAAAAGGGCCTCTGTACCTTCCTGAGGACACAAAGCAGGAACAAACCGAAGAAGAATCCACATCCACCGAGTAGCGTTGGCAGGTTCGCTGCGATGGCCGCATTGAAGTCCACACGGTTGGACCGGCAGTCGATAGTCTAGTACCCCATCAATCCTAGCTTGTTGGCGTACCAGTTTGGACCATTTCAATTATCGTCAGCAACGGCTCTACGCCGAAGACGTTGCCCTCGAAACTATTGCGAACGCGGTAGGGACGCCGTGCTACGTGTATTCACGGGCCACCCTGGAACGACACTGGCGGGTGGTGGACGACGCATTCGGTGATTACCCGCACCGGATCTGTTACTCCGTTAAGGCTAACTCTAATCTCGCTGTATTACGCACCTTGGCGAAGCTCGGCTCCGGCTTCGATATCGTATCGGGGGGCGAGCTGGAGCGTGTGTTGCGAGCCGGTGGCGATCCGCAACAAACGGTATTTTCTGGGGTGGGCAAGACCGAGTCGGAAATTCGATTTGCGCTGGAATCCGGGGTGTCCTGCCTGAATATTGAATCCGAAGGCGAACTCGACCGCATCGTTCACTGCGCGGCAGAGCTTGGAATCACCGCGCGCGTCGCGGTTCGCGTCAACCCCGATGTGGACCCGATCACTCACCCTTATATCGCCACCGGACTGCAGGAAACCAAGTTTGGCGTGCCCATCGATGCCGCCGTGGAGCTGTATCAGCGCGCCTCACAGCACCCGCGAATCGAAATT
>CAXMMZ010000020.1:0-3648 GCA_964194565.1 Arenicellales bacterium | reverse complement strand
ATCACGTTGTCGTTGATCGCGGTGGTGTATATCGCCTTGGTAGCGTTAGTCCAAAACGACATGAAGAAACTAATCGCGTATTCCTCAATTTCTCATATGGGATTCGTGACGCTGGGATTTTTCATTTTCAATGCGCAGGGGATTGAGGGTGGAATCGTACAGATGGTCTCCCACGGCTTTGTATCGGGAGCGTTGTTCCTTTGCGTAGGTGTGCTCTACGACCGGGTGCATTCGCGGCAAATCGACAGTTATGGCGGTGTCGCCACGCCGATGCCCGTGTTTGCGGCATTCTTCATGTTGTTTGCGATGGCCAACGTCGGGCTGCCGGGCACATCCGGATTTGTGGGTGAGTTCCTGGTTATACTCGGCGCGTTTCAGGTTTCCCCGCTGTATGCGATGCTGGCCGCCACTACGGTTATTTTTGGGGCGGCCTATACCCTGTGGATGTATAAGCGCGTCATTTTCGGCGCCGTCACTAAAGATTCGGTGGCGGCGTTGCAGGATGTCGATCGCCGTGAAATTCTATTCCTCGGTTTATTGGCAATATGTGTACTGGCATTGGGAATATGGCCACAGCCGTTACTCGAGGTCATGCACGTCTCGGTCGATAATTTGATCGGGCAAGCGACTATGTCGAAGCTATAGTATGGGCGGAATCGATCTTCAATTGCTGCCGGTTCTCCCGGAAATCTTTGTGGCGACGATGGCGTGTTTGATTTTGGTAGTGGATTTGTATCTGCCAAAACGACATCGATACATGACTTATTGGGCGTGCGTTGCGACTTTACTGGTCGCGGCCTGGATGAGTATGGCGGGTTTTTCCACTGCGTCGATCAAAGTGCTTAACGGCATGTTCGTGGATGACGCGTTATCCGATTTGGTCAAGGTGGCGGTCTATCTCGTTACGATCGCCGTCTACGTTTACTCCCGCGAATACATTCGGGCGCGTGACTTTGATCGCGGCGAGTATTACGTACTCGGGCTGTTCGGCGTGGTGGGGATGATGGTAATGGCCTCGGCCAGCCATTTTCTGACGCTGTATCTTGGGCTCGAGTTATTATCGCTGTGTCTTTACGCGATGGTTGCTTTTCAGCGTGACTCGGTGCTTGCGACCGAAGCCTCAATGAAATATTTCGTATTGGGAGCGTTGGCTTCCGGAATACTGTTATACGGAATGTCGATAATCTACGGCCTTACCGGATCGTTGGCTATCGATGAGGTCCGAGTCGCGGTCGGCGCGATGCCCGCCGACAGTTTGCCGCTTATCCTAGGTCTCGTGTTTATCGTCGCCGGATTGATGTTCAAAGTGGGTGCGGTGCCGTTCCACATGTGGCTTCCGGACGTCTATCATGGTGCACCGACCTCCACCACGGCGTACTTAGGGGCCGCGCCTAAATTGGCGGGATTCGCCATCATCGTGCGCTTGTTGGTGGGCGGGCTCGAGGATATTGCGGGGCTGTGGCAACAAATGTTGATCGCCACCGCCGTGCTGTCGATCGTGGTGGGCAATGTGGCCGCCATCGCGCAGACCAACATCAAACGAATGCTGGCATATTCGACGATCTCTCATATGGGATTTTTTCTGTTGGGGATTCTGAGCGCGACCGATAACGGCTACAGTTCTGCGCTGTTTTATGTGCTGGTCTATGCGTTCATGAGCAGTGGTGCATTCGGAATCATCTTACTGATGTCGCGGCACGGTTTCGAGGCAGATCAGCTTGAGGACTTACGCGGCTTGAATCAAAAAAATCCGTGGTACGCGTTGCTCATGCTGTTGCTGATGTTCTCCATGGCCGGGGTGCCGCCCACTGTCGGTTTTTACGCAAAACTTTCGGTCATCCAAGCGGTACTTGAGGTCGGTCTGGTGTGGCTCGCGGTGGTGGCGGTGCTGTTTGCGGTAGTGGGCGCATTCTACTATTTGCGAATCGTCAAATTGATGTATTTCGATGATCCGGTGGACCAGGAGCGTGTGCATGCACCAATCGACGCCCGGGTGATTATCGGTATCAACGGACTTGCCGTGATTGCGATCATGCCCTGGGTCGGGTTTCTGTTCGAATTGTGCAACGCCGCCATTGGCGGCCTCAATTATCGCTAACTGATATATAAAAAGAGTACTTCGCACGAGTGATGTGTTGTTCGTGCGAAAGACGATAATGTGCGCATCGGTCCGCCGTTTCGCCTTGCAGCACCGGCAGCATTAGCGCGTATCCACGGCTACCGCTTCCTGGCTCCTTCTCGGCATCGCGTTCGTCGCGGCGAACCTTCCGTGATTTTCCGACCGTTTCTTGTTCTTGTGATCGCCGGCATCCCGCTCCCAGCCCGAATTGCGGCGGCGCTAGCACATATTCGATAACGGTCGATGTTCGGCCCGCCCTCCGACCTGCCGCGCTTGCTACCCGCTGTACCTCCAAGCCGTAAGAAATATCGGAGCTAATCGCCTCGCTGACCAGCGGTCGTTGTGACTATTTCCTAGCCCTGCGGGGATGTATAGTCCCAGAGTTCAACTAACCCTCTACTCGTGACTAGATGAAAAAAGGCACGGCACCGATTTTTCATATTGATGAGAAAATTACCCTTAATACATGGGCTTGTATCGCAACGCGTCCGTCCTATATATCTTCGGTTGACCCCGAAGAGTGTCGCCATGCCTGCGTCACTGCGGTCTATTCTTTCGAGGAGCAAACGGCTCGGTGCGGTATCAGCAATTGCCTTGAAACGCACGGCCAGGGTTTTTTGGTTAGTATCTCAGACCATAAGGAGACAAACGTCTGTGAGGGGTGCGGCCAGCGGTTGTTCAGTGTCACCTTTGAGGATCAGCAAAAGGCCCTTCAAGATAAAGCGCGCGTTACAGAGCAGCGGGCTCGGCTGAATACGCTTCTTCAGCAAAGCGACGCGATTAAAGGGCGAGTGAAAGATCTAAAGCGGGAGCGCTATGGCACCAATTGGCTTTACCGGTCATTAACCAATTTCCGAAAGACTTATCCGGCAGAATTACTGGCAACATTGAGTAAATTGGCGGTTAAAAAAGAAGATGACGGGGTTCTTAACGCCCTTATCGAAGATAAGATCGGACTGGGTCGCTTAGAACAAGTGACGCAACTACGCGGGTTAGGCATATTTGCGACAGATATCAGGGAGACACTCATCGAGAACATTCTGAAGCCGATGATACAGCTGGAGGAAATTGCCAAAGACGTGGACCCAAAGCAATCAGTGAGCAGATATTGCCAATGGGCGGGTAGTTTGGACGAGCAGTTTGCTCATGCGGAATATTTGGTCAAAGAGGGGCAAGCGTTTTTCGACTCAGAGAATTTAGAGCGGCTGAAAAGCATTCCGCTATCGGAGAATAGCGCTCGCCTCGTCCGGTCAGTGCAATGGAGGTATGACAAGGGCATGGCTAAGCGAAAGTGAGGCAGCATGAACAGGCTCTCACGGAGCACATGATATGCCAAAGTTGCCACCTCTGCTCGCTCGACTCTTGTGCTGGCTGGGGTTTCACGATTTTCGTGTGATTAGTGTGACGATCGGTTTCGGACCTGGCGGCCAGGTCGAGAAAGTCCAGTGCCGGCGCTGTGGTCGGATTGCCATACTAGGCGGTTGAGTTATTGCGGGGGCGGCATGCCCACCGATTATCACTCACGCGCG
>CAXMMZ010000019.1:0-3945 GCA_964194565.1 Arenicellales bacterium | reverse complement strand
AGCGAATCAGGTCCTCGCGGGACAGATCCATCTGTTCCTCGGCGACTTGGCACCGAATCTCATCGGGCAGATGGGTGCGAATGAAGCCGCGCACCTCGCGGCGGAAGGCCTCTATGTCGTGACTCCAGGATATATTCATTGTGGTCAACCCGGATAATTCATGAAGGGTTCGGAGTTCAGGGGAAATCGGGCTAAGTAGTCGGTACGATCGTCCGCCGATGCATAGCGGTAGCTATGGATCAAGGAGGATCGTGCCGAATACGACGCCCGATTTTTTCTGAATCCGAACAGGACGAACTGTACTAAGACCAAGTGTCTCAATATGCGACTCAACCAGTTCAAATATTGGGACGATCGTTGATCCATGGTCCGCCTTCGTGAAATATCCGGGTTAGCCAAATGTCGTAGCGATTGAATCTTAGCAGCGAACCCGTAGGTGCGAAATACGTTGGCTTGTTCTGGCGATTGGTGTCCGAGGCGGAGTTTTCTTATGATTCGCACCTCAACCCTATCTCCGAAAGTAGGCTAATGCCGGTAAAACGCGTCATCAGTAAGGCCAAAGTGCCGGTAAAAATCTATACCGACGACGTCGAGTCGGCGGCTATGCAGCAGCTCGTCAATATCGCTGAGTTGCCGTTTATACATAGCCATGTGGCAGCGATGCCGGACGTTCACGCCGGGATCGGTGCGACAGTCGGGTCCGTTATCCCCACCAAGGGTGCGATCATTCCAGCCGCGGTCGGGGTGGATATCGGCTGCGGCATGAATGCTGTGCGATTGTCGTTAACGGCGGGTGAGTTACCGGACAACCTGCGCCGAGTGCGTACGGCCATCGAATCGGCAGTGCCGGTCGGATTCAACATGCACCGCACCGATATGGCGAGGCGTTCTACGATAGTCGGACTGAACGATGGGCTGCACCGCATTCTCGAAAAGCATCCGAAGCTCGCTAACTTACAGAAAAAGCCATATCAAACCTGGATCCGTCAACTCGGCACGCTCGGCGGCGGCAATCATTTTATCGAGCTATGCGTGGATGAAACCCAGAACGTATGGATCATGTTGCACTCGGGCAGCCGCGGCATTGGCAACGCGATCGGTCGCTATTTTATCGCACTCGCGAAAAAGGACATGGGCCGCCATGTGCACAATTTACCGGACAAGGATCTCGCCTACCTGCGTGAGGGTACCGAGCATTTCGACGATTACGTCGAGGCCGTACATTGGGGGCAAGACTACGCGATGGCGAATCGGCGCGAAATGATGCGGCTCATCATCGATGCGATTCGTTCCGTACTGCCGCCGTTTTCCCTGAGTAAAGAGGCGATCAACTGCCATCACAACTACGTCGCCGAGGAGCGGCATTATGGCGCCGACGTATTGGTGACCCGTAAGGGTGCGATTCGTGCGGGCCTGGGTGAATTGGGTATTATTCCGGGCAGTATGGGCGCGCGCTCATATATTGTGCGTGGCAAAGGCAGCGCCACATCGTTTCAGTCCTGTGCGCATGGTGCGGGCCGGCGCATGAGTCGGACCAAAGCCAAACGCCAATTCAGCGTTGAAGACCTCGAGGCGCAAACCCAAGGCGTCGAATGCCGCAAAGACCAAGGCATAATCGACGAGATCCCGGGTGCCTATAAAGATATCGATGAAGTCATGGCGAACCAAAGCGATTTGGTGGAAGTCGTGCATACGCTGAAGCAACACGTCTGTGTCAAGGGTTAAACGTAAGAGGGAAGGCGGAATGAAAGTCGATGCGGATATGGGGATAAGCACTAAAGCGATTCATGCCGGCGAAACTCCCGATGCGGTGACCGGTGCGTCGACGCCCAATTTAGTCATGTCGACCACGTTTGTGGTGGATGAGCCCCTGAGTTTTTCCGCCACCAACATGAAAGACGACATGCCATATTTGTACACTCGTTGGGGCAACCCAACGGTGCGACAGCTTGAGGATAAGCTTACGGCGCTGGAAGGGGCCGGCGCGTGTGTGGCGTTTGCCTCGGGCATGGCGGCGTCGGCGGCGTTATTACTGAGCACGCTGAGCCAAGGCGATCATCTCGTAATTAGCGATACGAATTACGCCGGAACCGCTGAGTTTGTCCGCGAAACTTTACCGCGTATGGGCATCGCGGTGTCACCGGTAGACACCTCCGATAGTGATAACATTGCCGCTGCGTTGACTGCGACCACTAAGCTGGTGTGGGTGGAAACGCCGTCCAACCCGATAACGCGATTATCCGATATCCGCGCAGCGGCCGATCTGGCGCACGGCGCCGGCTCGCGGCTCGCGGTGGATTCCACGTTCGCAACACCAATCGCGACGCACCCACTTGAACTGGGCGCCGATTTTGTCGTGCACTCCCTCACCAAATATATCGGCGGTCACGGCGATGCGTTGGGCGGAGCGGTATTGGGCGAAGCGGCCGCGATGAATGCGCTGAACATCGAGGCCGTTATTCATTACGGGGGCACGCTGAGTCCTTTTAATGCGTGGTTGATCATGCGCGGCGCTGCGACGTTGCCACTACGTATGCGTGCCCACCAGGACAACGCCATAGCACTGGCGGAATTTTTGGAAGACCACCCGCGCGTCGAACGGGTGTTGTATCCTGGTTTGTCTTCCCATCCACAGCACGAGCTGGCAACGCGGCAGATGCACAATTTCTCAGGAATGATGGCGCTACGGGTGAAGGACGGAGCGGCCGTGGCGCGACGTATGATGCAGGAGCTTCGGGTGTTTCATTACGCGGTGTCGTTGGGCCATCATCGGAGCCTCATTTACTGGATGGCGACCGACGACTTGCTGAATTCCTCGTTCCGATTGAGCGGCGCCCAGCGTGAGGCTTACGAGCGCTATGCAGGAGACGGCGTATTTCGGATTTCGGTGGGGCTGGAAGATGCGGTCGATCTATGCACAGACTTGGATCGCGTGTTGTCTTGACCACACGGCCAAGAAACGATGCGTGCCATTCATAATCCAGCGGCGGACTGTCATGCGCCCGAATTCTTTCTGGTGCGCGGTGTAATCGCCGATAGCGCGGAAAGTCCCGATCGCGCCTCGGCATTACGCGAGGCAGTGGTAGCCGGCGGTCATAGTTTAAGTCTTGCGGACAGCCACGGCGTTGCGCCGCGCGCCGCTGTCCATGCCACCGAATACCTCGCATTTCTCGCGACCGCCCACGATCGGTGGAGCGAGTTAGCGGGCAGCGGCCCTGAAGTTATCGGCAACGTGCACCCGAATCGGCATACCGCGGCTTATCCGCAATCGATTGTGGGTCAAGCCGGTTGGCACATGGCAGATACTGCGTGTCCGATTGGCTCCGGCACATTCGACGCGGCGTGCGCCGCGGCCGACGTCGCGGTCACGGCGGCGCAAGTTTTGATGGACGGTGAACCGGTGGTGTACGGCTTATGCCGGCCGCCGGGCCACCATGCATTCGCGGATATGGCAGGCGGTTTCTGTTACTTGAACAATACCGCTATTGCTGCTCAATATCTGCGCGGCCGTTATCCGCGGGTGGCCGTCATCGATGTCGATGTGCACCATGGTAACGGTACGCAGGGCATCTTCTATCACCGTGCCGATGTGCTTACAGTATCCATTCACACCGACCCCAGCCACTATTATCCGTTCTATTGGGGCTACATGAATGAGCATGGTGCGGGCGAGGGCGAGGGTTTCAACGTGAATTATCCGTTGCCGCAAGGTGCCAACGACAGTCAGTGGATGGGCGCGTTAGGCAAGGCGTTGAATTTTGCTGCTGCGTATGGGCCGAATGCCCTGGTCATCGCGCTGGGTTTGGACGCCCACGAACACGACCCGTTGCATGGCGCCAATGTCACCACGACCGGGTTTCGGCGCATGGGCGCGGCCTTGGCTGAGCTTGAATTGCCGACCCTGATCATCCAGGAAGGCGGTTATTTGTCATCGGAACTCGGCGC
>CAXMMZ010000018.1:0-5747 GCA_964194565.1 Arenicellales bacterium | reverse complement strand
CGGATATTTCACGAAGGCGGACCATGGGGCAAGATTTCTCTCGAGATTTGAACCGGTTACCCTGTGTTTTAGGGTACGGGGCCTGCGTACAGTTTGTCCTGTTCGGATTCAGGAAAAATCGGGCGTCGTATTCGTCACGATCCTCCTTGATCCATAGCTACGGCTATGCATCGGCGGACGATCGCACCGACTACTTAGCCCGATTTCCCCTGCAGTCCGAACCCTTCATGAATTATCCGGGCTAGCTCGTCGTCCCTGAACAACGCGGTTCGTCGGCGGCGTTGCCTACCGGGATGTAGGTAATGAGCGAGAACAAGGACGCGGTAGCGTTGCCCTGCGACTTCCGATGCTCATTTACCCCTATGTGTATTAATCATGTAATGGCCGCTTCGGCTTCTCGGGCGCCTTGCCGACAACCAAAAATGACCTTTTTCAGAATCGACTACCTGGCATCGCTACAACTGGCCTTCGAGAATTTCAATCTCAGCACGATCCCGCAAATCGCGCCGGTAGCTCAAATACTGATCGAACCCGTAGCGGCGTTCCAATTCGGTGCGCACTCGTTGCTTAACATCGTCGTCCATGCTGGCCACGTCGCCCGCCGTCACCGCGGTTAATCGGTAGATCGCATACCCACCACTCGCCAAGCGCATACCGGCCACTACCGGGCCGCCATTGGGCGCGGGCACGCGAAACACCTCGGCCAATATCTGGCGTTGCTCAGGGTCAGTCGCCGCGTTGCGCTCTGCGGGTAGCGCCTCGGCTATCAGCTCGAGTTCGCCAATCAGGGCCTCCCAGTCACCCCCTGAGTTCAGCTCCGCCACCAACTCAGTCCCGGCCTCCTCGGCGCGAATCGCGGCCTGCTTCGCCAACAGTGTGGCTTCGATACCGTCTCTGACTTCGTCGAACGGCCGGATTTCCGACTCTTTGAAGTCGAGCTGGCGCACGGCAACGACGGTATCCGCGTCGACCTGTACCGTATCGCTGTTGAATTGATCGACACGCACCGATTCGCTGAATGCCGCGCGCCGAACACCCTCAACCGCCGCGACCCCGTCGCCTTCGTCGCGCGAAAACCAATCGGACTTCTGCACTTCGAGGCCCAGCTCTTCTGCCGCTACGTCGAGCGTATGGGAGTGTTCATAAGCGAGATTAGTAAAGGTCTCGGCGTGTTCGGCAAATTGTAATTCGGCCTGTTGGCGGCGCTCGCGCTCTACGATCGCGTCGCGTACTGATTCAAACGAGCGCTTTGCACCCACCTGCAACTCGGTAAGTTTGATGATATGAAAACCGAATTTACTCCGCACCGGACCCCGGATTTCATCGAGATCCATCGCAAATACCGCCGATTCGAACGGGGCCACCATCATCCCGGGTTCTATGAAACCGAGGTCACCGCCGTTCGCGGCCGAGCCGGAATCGTCCGAGTGGGTGTTCGCCAATTCGGCAAAATCGCTGCCGTCTTTAGCCTGGTCGGCAATGTCGTTAGCGCGACGTAAGGCGGAAAACTCGACATCCTCAGACGCATCCGCTGCTACGGCAATGAGTATGTGGCTCGCGCGGCGTCGGTCCGGTTCGTTAAACTCATCTTGGTTCTGGTTATAGTGGGCCTGCAACTCCTCCTCGGTTGGCTCAATACGCTGCGCGATCTGCTCCACCGACATCTGCAGATACTCTACCCGCATTTGATCGGGCGCTCGAAATTGCTCCGGATTCTGATCATAGTGCTGTTGAATTTGCTCCGCGCTTATCTCTGCTTCATCGGTAAACCGGTCGGCAGCCAGCACTACGTATTCAGCATCACGACGCTGCTGTAACAATGCCGCGATGGCATCGACGTCATCATTCCGGACGAATACCGTATCCAAAAAACCGCGTTGCATTTGCGCAATCGCCAATCGCAGGCGCTGTTCCGCTTCGTACTGAGTAACCGTAAAACCTTCACTGCGCAGCAATGCCTGATAACGTTCGGCGTCGAATCCATTCTCGCCTTGAAATTCGGTGGCAGTACGGATCAAAGTTCTGAGCTGATCGTCGCCGATGCGATAGCCCCGTTCAATTTGCTCCGACTGCAATAAAATGTCGTCGATCAGTGCATCCAGTACCTGTTGTTTGAACGCGTCGGTAGCAAAATAGTCGCTACTAAAATTTCTTCCAAATCGGTTAACCAAGGCACGGCGGCGTTCCGTCAATGCGTTCTGGTAGGTCGTGTTTTCGATTTCAGTGCCGTTGACCACGGCAACTGCGGCACGATCCGGGCCTTCAAAGTAGGATTGGATTCCCCACAGCGCAAACGTAAGGGTAATTATTCCGACCAGTATCCATGCGATCCAACCCGTCGCTTTTTCTCGAATCGCTGTAAGCATATGTTCTATTCTGGAGCAACGGCGGGCGCTTGCCAAGAACCGCTCCCAAGGAGCCTGCTCTACCTATTGAACCTCTGATTGATTCAGGGCGAACGCGTCTGAGAGTCAAATTCGCCCGATTCGAAGTACAGCTCGTCGGGCGTGATACCGCCCAATAAAAACGGCGAGGTCACAGTAGCAACCTCGCCTCGATTTCTATAGCTGGCGGAGCGGACGGGACTCGAACCCGCGACCCCCGGCGTGACAGGCCGGTATTCTAACCAACTGAACTACCGCTCCCGACAGTACTGGTGGGTGCTGCGGGGCTCGAACCTGCGACCTTCGCCTTGTAAGGGCGACGCTCTCCCAGCTGAGCTAAGCACCCCAAAAGGGCGCGTCAGTTTACGGCATCCTTTAGGGCTTTACCAGCCTTAAACTTGGGCGTCTTCGACGCCGCGATTTGAATCGTCTCTCCGGTTCTTGGGTTGCGTCCGGCGCGTGCACTGCGTGCGCTTACCGAAAACGTACCAAAACCCACCATCGTTACAGTGCCACCACCGCGTAGACTGCCGGTGATTCCATCGAACACAGCATCAACGGCACGCGCCGCCGCCGATTTTGATAAGTCTGCCGAGTCTGCGACTAGGTCGATCAATTCCGCTTTATTCACGTTCCAGTTCCTCTATTGGTATGGGAAAGAGTTGCATTAATTTAAGCTTGTAGGAAGAAGTAATTTAACAACATTCGAGTCGAACGAATTCAGCCACGCCTCCCCTGCGTGTTCAAACCTTATACCAAGCGCAAAAAATCCGGTCAAGGTAAGTCGTCGCCAACTTTCACAATTTTTTCTATGACGATCCAAACGTTACACAAATCAATAACCTAGCCGAGCCATCCCGATTAGGCCTTAGTTCAATTAACGGAGATGAAACCCCCTCAAAACGGCGGTACCGCCCTAAAATATCGCAGACTTCACTTAATGGGTGGTGACCGAGCCGTGCTCTTGCGTTTCTTCGGTGCTTTTTGGTTCGGACTGATCGGCGTCGGATTCGCCCTCGCTGGCGGATGCCGGCGACGGCAATCTTTCGAGCGCGATTTTTAGCACTTCGTCGATCCAGCGCACCGCATAAATATCGAGATGATTTTTAATGTTACCAGGGATTTCCGTTAAGTCCTTTTCGTTCTCTTTCGGAATGATGACGGTTTTGATTCCACCGCGATGCGCCGCCAGTAATTTTTCCTTTAAGCCGCCGATCGGCAATACTTCGCCGCGCAACGTAATCTCGCCAGTCATTGCGACATTAGCATGCACTGGATTGTCGGTTAACGCTGAAAGAATCGCGGTACACATCGCGACACCGGCGCTCGGACCGTCTTTCGGCGTGGCACCCTCCGGAACATGAACGTGGACATCCTGAGTCTGATAAAAGCTCTCTTCCAAGTTATACATTTTGGCACGGCTTCGCACCACGCTCATCGCGGCCTGAATCGATTCCTGCATAACCTCGCCGAGCTTGCCGGTGAAAATTTGCTTACCCTTCCCCGGTACGATAACGGCCTCGATACTAAGCAGTTCCCCACCGACTTCGGTCCATGCCAATCCTGTGACCTGACCGACCCGGTTAATTTCGTCGGCCCGGCCGAATCGGTAGCGGCGCACCCCAAGGTATTTGCCGAGGTTTTTGGAGTTGATGGCAGCCGCGGTGCGACGCCCCTCCGACAACAGTAACTCTTTGGTTACTTTACGAAAGATCTTCGATATCTCGCGCTCCAAACTGCGCACACCGGCTTCCCGAGTGTAGTAGCGGACGATGTCGTATAACGCCGCCTTGGTAATTGACACTTCTTCGTCGGACAAGCCATTATTAGTGCGTTGCTTCGGCACCAGATAGCGGATCGCGATATTAATTTTTTCGTCCTCGGTGTACCCGGAGATGCGAATCACCTCCATACGATCCAACAACGGCGGCGGGATATTTAATGTATTGGCGGTAGCAATAAACATCACTTCCGACAAATCGTAATCAACCTCCAGATAGTGATCCCCGAATCCATGATTTTGTTCGGGGTCCAATACTTCGAGTAATGCCGACGACGGGTCACCGCGAAAATCCATCGACATCTTATCCACTTCATCCAACATAAACAGTGGATTGCGCGTCTTCACCTTCGCCATGTTTTGAATAATCTTACCGGGCAGCGAACCTATATAGGTGCGGCGATGTCCGCGAATTTCCGCCTCGTCGCGCACACCACCGAGAGACATACGGACAAATTTACGGTTGGTGGCGCGTGCGATGGATTGGCCCAACGAAGTCTTGCCCACACCCGGAGGGCCGACCAAACATAGAATCGGTCCTTTGAGTTTCTTGATACGTTGTTGTACCGCCAAGTATTCGAGAATACGCTCCTTGACCTTATCGAGCCCGTAGTGATCGTCTTCCAACACCTGGCTCGCTGCACCCAGATCTTTGCGCACCTTGGCACGCTTCTTCCATGGCACCGCCAACAACCAATCGATGTAATTGCGCACCACGGTCGCTTCGGCAGACATCGGCGACATCATCTTTAGCTTCTTGAGTTCAGAGTCGGCCTTTTCCCGGGGTTCTTTCGGCATCCCTGCGTCTGCAATTTTGTTGGCCAGATCTTCAATTTCATTCGGCGCATCCTCAATCTCGCCCAGCTCCTTCTGGATCGCTTTCATCTGCTCGTTCAGATAATACTCGCGCTGGCTTTTCTCCATTTGTTTCTTAACGCGACCACGAATACGTTTCTCGACCTGCAACAGATCGATCTCCGACTCCATTACCCCGAGGATATGCTCGAGGCGCGCGCGCGTATCGATCATCTCCAGAATACTTTGTTTGTCTTCGATACGCAGGCTCAAATGAGCGGCGATTGTATCGGCAAGCCGGCCGGCGTCTTCGATACTGGATAACGAGGTCAAAATTTCCGGCGGTATCTTGGTGTTCAGCTTGACGTATTGGTCGAACTCGGTCAGCACCGTGCGCATATGCACTTCCGCTTCCCGTTCCGGCATCTCTTCCGATTCAACCATCGATGCCTCGGCAACGAAGCAATCTTCGATCTCGGTATAGCGATCGACCCGGGCGCGTTGTTCGCCTTCCACCAACACTTTCACCGTGCCGTCCGGTAACTTCAATAATTGCAGCACACTGGCCACGGTACCGACTTCGTAGATGCCTTCGATGCCGGGGTCGTCATCGACGGCATCTTTTTGTGCCACCAGCAAAATCTGCTTGCCGGTTTCCATCGACTGTTCGAGCGCGCGTATTGACTTCTTGCGACCAACAAACAGCGGGATCACCATGTGCGGAAATACCACCACGTCGCGCAGCGGCAGCACCGGAAACTGTAATTCGTCGGTCATCGTCATTCGGC
>CAXMMZ010000017.1:0-2836 GCA_964194565.1 Arenicellales bacterium | reverse complement strand
TACATCTTGCCTTCGCCGGGCCGCTGCGGACCGGGGTCGGATTTCGAAACCTTTTTCTGGCCGGCGGGTACTGAAGACGTATGAGGACAAAGGTATCATTTATGACGGTGTCAGTGGATGAGGCATGCTAGAGCGGTGGATGCATCAGCCGGAAGCGAACAAGAAATCGTGGATCTCGTGGAACGATCGTGGCTGCCGCGTCATTGCAGGGGCGATCGCCACGCTTTCGCGGCGTTGCTGGGCGCCTACCGGCGGCCCGTATACAGCTATCTTATCCGCTGGGGGTGCAGCCAGGACGTCGCCGATGACATGTTTCAGGACATTTTCCTCAAGATCCACGCAGCAGCGGCCACGTATCAACCATCACGGCCGCTCAAACCGTGGATCTTCACCATCGTCGTCAATACCGTGCGTAATAATTTTCGTGCCCAGAGCGTGCGCAATGTCGTGGTGCACGAAGCCGATCTGTCGACCGCATCCAAGGGAGGCAATCCTACCCAGACCGACGTCGCGGCGCGGTGTCTGGTGAGATGGGTCGAATGCGCGATCACTACGCTACCAGTAGCACAACGCGATGTGTTGGTGCTGACCACGATCGATGGAATGCAGCACAACGAGGCGGCGGAAATCTTGGGTTTGTCAGTCAACACGGTGAAAACCCATTTACGGCGAGCGCGCATAGCGCTGACGAAGCGGTTGATGGACAGCGCCGACTCCACCGCCGCAGGAGGTGTGCATGAGCACCTGTAATACGGTCCAAATGCGGCTTGCCGACCTCGGGTTTGCGGAACTGGAACGAGACACGGAATTAGCGCAACACATCGCCGAGTGCGAGCGTTGCGGACAGTTCGCGGACACGATTCGGTCGCTCGAGGTCGCACTGCGCGATCTGTCTGAACATGATCCGGACGATAGGCTAGTCACCGAGATCGAGCGTTCGGTCTCGGCGCCATCGACGCCTAAGCCCGCGCGGCGCGAGTTCATGTATCGACGTTTCGCCGGTGGGTTAGCGACTGCTGCGGTGATCCTGGCGGCGGTCGGTTTGACGCACAATATGCTGGACGTCGTGAGCGTGGATCGATGGTCCGGTCCAATTGTCGTGCAGACGAGCGACGAGATTGCGGCCACCATTCACGCGGAACCGAGTGGTCCGGCGGCCACCGGGTCGGGGTCTCTGGTCACCGACCAACGCAACGAAGAACTCCTCGAGAGCACTCAATACGCGCAGCACAAGCAAGTCGCTCGCGACGCGCCGGGCGACGATACCATTATCGGTCTGGGTGGCGCGCGGGTGCCCGAAGAGTCGGTGGTGCTTGGCCAAGGACGCCTCGGCGGTACGGCTGGCGAGGTCCCGATGAAGGAAAATACCACTCCTGATAGCGACGCGGACCCGCAATTTGCCATCGGAATCACTCCGCAGAGTTCCGAGCTATTCCGATACGACCAGTTTTGGCGGGGCTACGATGCTGCGCCCGAAAATTTGCCGAAAGTCTCGAACGGATCGCCTTTGATGACAGCGGAAACCGGTCAATACAGCGCAACCGAGTCCGATAATCTTGAAACTCGCCAGTCCGAATTAGCCGCACGTGGAGCCGTGCGGCTCGAATCGGAGAATTCAAAGACAGAATTCAAGCGGGAATTACTAGGGTTGGAGGCCAAGGCTAAGGGTAAGGCGTCCGCCATGAGTAAATCCGAGATTCGCTCCGATCCTGACAATAAAAAACGGGCGCGACCGAATACGGTTGAACCGCTTGCCTCCGCGGCACCCATCGGGGGACATAAGAGCAAGCCATCGTCGATGGACACTTCCGGATTCCTCGATGGCTCCACCGGATCGGCGCCCGCTGATGGTCTGTCGACGCGGGTGAAGCGTGAGGCTGCGGTCGATCGTGACGGACGCGATGTGGCCCAGGGGTTTCTGGCGTCATTACGATCGACCCAAGACCTTGAGTTTAAAGAGCCGGCGGGATACTGGGCGAATACTTACGTGCCGGGAGATTCAGTGTTGCGCGTGCTCGAGGCTCGCATGCAAGGTTTACGTCTTACCTCGCCGCCGCTCGCCGCGCTCGACCGGTACTCGCTGGAAGCAGCAGCGCAACCGGTCAGCCAACCCTTCGATCGGCCATCGCGATCGGCGTTGGGGCTCTACGTGGATGCGGATAGCGCGGCGATTGACGGGCCGACGCGGCTCCGCATCCAGATTGGGGTCACGGCAGGCGAGCGTTACGCAGGCCAGCGGCCAGCGATGAACGTGGCAGTCGTGTTGGATCTGCGCACCGCGGCGACGGCCGAAACGAACGCACGGATGCGCGCACTCTTGCTCGCCCTGGATCGAGCGCAACAAGCGGGGGATCGTTTTTCGCTATTAGTGGCGGGGCGACCGGGGGGGTTATTGTTGGCGCCAGAGCGCTTCCGTCACGGCCCGCTGCAAGCCGCGTTCACCTCGCTGTTTGCGGCAGAACAATCGACCATCGATGCCGGGTTGAATGTCGACCAGGCACTGCGTGCCGCCATGCGCCAGGTTGCGGACGTCGATGCGGTGGTGGGCGGTCGTATCGTGTTGCTGGTGACCCCGGCCGCACTCGATGCCGATGTAGATACACTCGCAAACACAGCTCATCACGGCGCATTGGCTGGGATTATGACCAGCGTCGTCGCGGTCAGCGAGCACGCCGCCACGCCGAGCCTGGACCGTTTGGCGCAGGCCGGTCAGGGTCGGCGCCGCGTGCTACGCTCGAATATCGATGCCGCCGCGGCAATCGATGATGAACTCGCGATGGCCGCGAAAGTCGTCGCCCAGGCGCTGCGTTTCCGGATCCGCTTCGCGCCCGGTGTG
>CAXMMZ010000016.1:0-4329 GCA_964194565.1 Arenicellales bacterium | reverse complement strand
CGTATTAATTGTGGCAGTCAAAGGATGTGCCGTATCCACTACCCGATGCGAGTACACACCCCATTGCTTTTCAGTAAGATGGTTTCGGGTGATGCCATGGAAGTACTTAAACAACGCGTGGCTGGCTAAGCACGAACACAGCACTGAACAAATATTTTCGCCCGCCCATTCGGCGACTGCGGTAAGCGGCTCCCAAAACCGCTCCAGGGTGATATCCGCCTCAGTCACATTGGCGCCGGTAATAATGAGTGCATCCAAGCCGTTACGTTGCAATTCCCGCCAATCCTCATAATACGAGCCGACATGGACTTTGGCCGCGCCCTCGCGGTCAATGCCCTCGATGGTAAATGGATGTACGTATAACTGCGCGATGCGGTTGCTGGAACCGATCAATCGCATGAATTGCCGTTCCGTAGCAGCCAGCGCTGCATCCGGCATCATATTCAGAAAACCGATATGCAGCTCGCGAATGTCCTGGCTCGAAGCTCGCTCTGGAGTCAAAACCTCCTGGCCGCTATCACGCAAGCGCTCGAATGTCGGTAATTTGGAATGGGCAACCAGCGGCATGACAGAGCTACGCTACCGCCTCTTGCGCGGTTTCGACAGTCGCTGCCACCAAACTTAGAAAATCGGCCTCGCTTGATATGTTCTCGACATCCGCCGCAGCCACCGTGTAGCCGTATTCCTTCGCGATTTGCTCATAGCGCGGCTTGCGGTGCTCGATGAGGCGCGGAAAAATCCACCGTACGAACTCGTCTGGGTTAATTTTGCTGCTATCGATTAATTTATTGATCGCAAGATAGTTATCGAGTTCACGATCAAAAAAAGTTTCCTGGTAGTATATCGGTTTTGGGTTCTCTTCGTTACGCCGAATCAACTCCTGTTCCGTAACTTTCTCGCCGCGAATATAGAGAATGAGCGTATATTTGGCGAGATCTGACAATGTTCGCGGGTCGTCGAGTTCACACAAGCTACCCCCCGCGTCATTGACGAAATGCGCAAAACCGAACAACTCGTGGGACTTGTCGATGAATTCCTGCACGTCTCGCATCGCCAGAATTTCCGCTTCGCGATGCAGGCGCTGGCGTTTCTTGAATTCGTTGGCCGGCAGCCCATCCAGCGCGGGATCCCCGACCTTACCGAGAAAGGTAGACACCGGCTCCAGATTATGCGCGGTAATATTGCTACCGATGTATATGGAACCGTTGCGTAACAGTTCTCGCAGGAACCCGACCTGCATGGCTTTTCTTTTGATATTGTCGAGGATGGGTTCCTCCAGATAGCGGGTACCGATGCGATAGTCCACGGAGTAATGAAACCAACCGAATTTTCTGAGTTTCACAGCAAGCGCGGATTTGCCCACGCCGGACATTCCCAGCAGCGTTATGGCTTTGTGCCCCCAGCTTAGAAATTCATCGGAACGCATTCGCATTGTATTTATATCGGAAAATTTGGGCTTTCGATACGCCGATTCTAACGGTTTTCCGGCCCGAAACGCAGATACGTCGCGTAAAAATTTACCGATACCGCCCCGTTGCCAGGCCGATTTCAGTTGACTCAGCACGCCCTATCTTGGATAACGATTACCCGAATCCGTGCCCGAATTCGACTCAAGGACGGCCATGGCCCCACCCCGAATATTAGCCTTTGCTGGCAGCACCCGCGCCGCTTCGTACAACAAAAAGTTAATCCGTGTCGCCGCGAAATGCGCGCGCGACGCCGGGGCCGATGTGACGCTGATCGATCTTCGCGACTTTCCGATGCCCCTGTACGACGGAGATCTAGAGATGGAACACGGTTTACCGGAGCACGCGCGGCGACTCAAAATGCTGATGAACGAGCATTCGGGGCTTCTTATCGCCGCACCGGAATACAACAGTTCCATCACCGGCGTGTTGAAAAATGCGATCGATTGGGCATCTCGATCGGAAGCCAATGAGGTGCCGTTGTCGGCTTTTCGCGGCAAGATTGCCGCGCTTATCGCCACCTCACCCGGGGCATTGGGTGGGCTACGTACGTTGGTGGCGGTTCGCGGCATTCTGACCAGCCTTGGTGTGTTGGTCATACCCGAGCAACGTGCGATTCCATCAGCGGCCGACGCCTTCGACCAAAACGGCGCGCTGGCCAAACCGAACAACCATAACGCCGTAGCCAATGTCGCGACGCGGCTAACAGAAATTACCGCCCGGCTTACCACTACTAACGGATAATTCCACCGCAAACTCAGTGGTGGCGATCATCCGCCAACGATTCGGCATCCAAACAGACCCTGACCTTGACCCCGTATCAACACAAAATTCAACGCGTCCGTAACGAGTTCCGAGAACTCGGAAACGGCGGCGTGCGGCTTGGCAAACCAACGTCGAATCTGTTTCGACAGCGTACCGACTCGACCGCGGGACGTCTCAATGTGTCCGATTTTAATAATGTCATCGAGGTAAACAGTGCACAACAGTGGGTCGAGGTCGAAGGCATGACCCCCTACGCCGCATTAACGGAGGCAACACTCGCCGCGAATGCGATGCCGGCCGTAGTACCGCAACTCAAATCCATTACCATTGGTGGTGCCGTTTCGGGAGTCGGTATCGAATCGTCCTCGTTTCGCTATGGCCTTCCGCACGAAACCGTGATCGAAATGGATGTACTCACCGGCGACGGCCGAGTGCTCACCTGCACCCCGCGCAACGAATTCAGCGATTTGTTTTTCGGGTTACCAAATTCGTACGGTACCCTGGGTTACGCGTTGCGGCTAAAAGTAAAAACGATTCCGGCGGACAAATTTGTCATGTTAGAACACCAGAGAATCGATGATCCGTTGAACTACTTCGAGGCCATCGGCGAGCGCTGCGACTCCAATGTCGATTTCGTCGACGGTTCCGTGTTTGGAACCGATGAACACTATATCACTACCGGCCGCTTCGTCGATTCTGCACCATTTTTGAGTGATTATACCTATCTCGATATCTACTATCGGTCGATTCGTGAAAAATCCACGGACTATTTGAGCGCATATGATTATCTTTGGCGTTGGGACACGGACTGGTTTTGGTGTTCCAAAAACTTGTATATGCAAAACCGCGTCGCGCGCAGACTCATGGGCCGGAAACGCTTAAACTCGATCACCTACGCCAAGGTCATGCGCTGGAACTTTAAATGGAACATTACCAGAAAATTGAACCGCATCGCCGGCTACTATCCGGAAACTGTTATCCAGGACATTGACATCCCGGTCGAGAACGCCGCGACCTTCCTCGCATTTTTGCATCGAGAAATCGGCATTAAACCAATCTGGATATGCCCGATTAGGGCTTACAATAAAACCGCCCGATACCCGCTGTACCCGATGCATGCGGACACGACGTATATCAACTTCGGATTCTGGGACGGCGTCAAAAGCCGTCAGCCACACCCACCGGGCTATCGGAATAGGAAAATTGAACACTTGACCACCGAGCTAGGAGGCATCAAATCGTTGTATTCGGATAGCTATTACACCAAGGAGCAATTCTGGCAGCATTACAACGAGTCCGTGTATCGCGCGCTGAAAGCAAAATACGATACCGATAATCGCCTCAACGACTTGTATGAAAAATGTGTTATGAAGCAATAATCCGGCACGGTTCCCCTCAACACGATGTCTAGCGACCAACTGACGATCTTCCTGATCCTGGGGCTCGCGCTCGTGCTGTTTGCCTGGGGCCGATTCCGCCACGACATGGTGGCCGCGATCGCACTGGTCGCGGTGGTGGTGACTGGACTGGTCGATCCCACTGAGGCGTTCAGCGGCTTGGGACATCCGGCCGTGGTCACCGTTGCGAGCGTGCTGGTAATCAGTCAAGCGCTAAAGAATTCTGGAGTCGTGGACCTTGTGGCTGAGACACTGTTGCCGTATACGGCCCAACCTATCGTCCATATCGCAGCACTGACCGCGGTGGTGACGGTGGCCTCGGCATTCATGAATAACGTCGGAGCGTTGGCGTTGATGCTACCGGTTGCACTCGCGACAGCCGCAGAACACAAACGCTCGCCGGCGATGCTGCTTATGCCGCTGGCGTTCGGCAGCATCCTGGGCGGCATGACGACGCTGATCGGCACGCCACCCAATATCATCATCGCCACCTATCGCGAAGAACTGGGTCAAGAGGCCTTTTCGATGTTCGATTTCTCCGGGGTCGGCGTACCGGTCGCGCTACTGGGGGTTATATTCGTCGCCGTGATCGGCTGGCGGCTAATTCCTACGGAACGCTTATCGCGCAACGCTCCTCAGCAACTGTTCGAGATCGAAGGCTATATCACCGAAATTAGAGTCGCCAAAGACAGTCCGTTGGT
>CAXMMZ010000015.1:0-1565 GCA_964194565.1 Arenicellales bacterium | reverse complement strand
ATCGGGATACCCGAGTTGCGCCGCTAAGTCTTTAATAACCAGCGTCTGTTGGAAGTCTTTTTCACCGAAATAAGTGCGACATTGACCGATCGTCTTAAACAAACGGTCTACAATCGTACGCACCCCGGCTAAGTGGCCGGGGCGGAATTCACCTTCGAGACCCTCGGCGTAGATTCCGGGATCTAATGTGACGATATCGCTGCTGTTGGCCGCCTCCGGGAAAAAATCCTGCAGCGTGCCGACGAACACCATATCTACACCGTGTTGTTCTAAGAGTCGGTAGTCGCGTTGCAGGTCGCGCGGATAACGCGCGAAGTCCGTAGCATCGTTGAACTGCAGTGGGTTCACAAAAATGCTAACGCAACAGACATGGTTTGCGTCTGTGGCTTGATGCAGCAAAGCAATATGACCGTCGTGTAGCGCGCCCATCGTAGCGACATAGCCGATGGTACGGCCGTCATCGCGCTGGGCCTGGCACCAATGGGTGGCGCTCTGCGGATCCGGCAAACGTTGCATCGGCAGAGCATCGCATAGCCGTTACAACGTGTCTATTTTGGCCGAAGCGCATAATAGCAAGTCCGGATTGGGTTATTATTTGCTTTCGATAAGGGAGATTATGGGGAAATGTTTATGACCGATACACAGGCGGCGCTGCGAGTCCGTAGTGCGGGGGGCAATACGCCAACACTGACCGCGTGGGGAGTGAATTCAGAATACGGAGTGTTGCGTGACGTGTTACTGGGTCCGGTTGAGACGTTTCACTGGATGGAGGATAACGCGGAGTTCAGTTCTATTGTCCGCGATACGCTACGTCGAGGAGATCGTTTTGATAAGCAACTCGCTATGCGTCAGCACCGGGAAATTGTGGATGCGTATGAGACCGCGGGCGTGAAGGTTCATACCACGGAGGGCAATGAGTATACGCCGTATCAGGTATATACACGCGATTCAAGTTTTATGACTCCGTACGGCGCGGTGATTTGCCAGCTTGCCAATCCACGCCGACGGGGTGAGTACGCAAATGTCATACGATTCTACACGTCGAATGGAATACCGATCTACGACATGGTATCAGCCGGGAATTTTGAAGGCGGCGATTTCAATATTATCGAACCGGGTTGCGTGTTGATCGGATACACCGGTAAACGTTGCGAAGAGGTATCGGCAAAGCAAATTGGTGGGTGGTTCGAAAACGAAGGGTGGGAAATTCGTTACGCATCGATCGACGAATTTTATGTGCATATTGATTTAATGGTGTGCATGCTGGCAGAAAAGTTGGCTGCGGTCTGTGTGGATACCACCGAGCCCGATATAGTGCGGTGGCTTAAGGGCAAGAGCATTGAGATTATTCCAGTGAGCTTCCAGGACACGATGGCGCTCGGTTGTAATGTAGTGGCATTGGGCAACGACAGAGTACTGTCCACCGCCGACAGCAAAGACCTGAATCAACAATTGCGGGCTTTAGGGTTCGAGGTGTTCGATCCGGATGTGACGATGTTTACAAAAGCCGGTGGCGGGGTGCACTGTATGTGTCAGCCGCTGCGCCGCGACTCTGTTTGACGATA
>CAXMMZ010000014.1:0-1688 GCA_964194565.1 Arenicellales bacterium | reverse complement strand
GACGTGCTCAAAGTATTTCGATCTCCGAAAACTCCAGTCGTCGACGCGCTCGGTGCCTGCAGGCGCGAACCAATTCGGCCGTTCCCAACCATAACGTTGTCCCCAGACCGCACCCATCGCGTCCAAGCGGTCGTGAATCGGACTGGTTTTCGCGGGCCGGCAAGCCGGCCGCTCTTCATCCGGGTAGTGGATCGTGAATACGTTTTCGTAGGTCTCTTCGTTTTTCTTAACGATAAACGGCTTGTTGGCATACGCACCAAAGCGGCGTGGGTCGATTGCGAGCATGTCAATGCCGGGCTCGCCTTCCACAATCCATTCGGCCAACTGCCATCCGGCACCGCCGGCGGCCGTGACGCCGAAGCTGTGGCCCTCGTTCAACCAGAAGTTGCGCGCGCCCCAGGCCGGCCCCACCAACGGACTGCCGTCCGGCGTATACGCAATCGGGCCATTGACGATGTCTTTGATTCCCGCCGAATTGAATGACGGTACGCGGTTGATAGCCGCCTCGACGTGCGGAATCAATCGATCGAGGTCACCGGGAAACAGATCTTTCTCGAACGTCGCGGGAACGCCATCGGCGAATACTGCGGGCGCACCCGTTTCGTAGGGCCCAAGAATGTAGCCCATGCGTTCCTCGCGCAAATAATACGAGGCGTCGGATTCCCGCAGCACCGCCAGCTCTTTGCCACCGCCCTGGCGGTACTCTTTGAGTTCGGGCACTTCGTCGGTAACGATGTACTGGTGCTGTACCGGCACGGCCGGAATGTCGAGGCCTACCATGCGGCCGGTCTGCAACGCATAATTGCCGGTGGCACAGACGATATGCTCACAAACGATGTCGCCCTTATTCGTCGTGACCTGCCATTCACCGCTCGGTTGCTGCGCGATGGCCGTGACTGCCGTGTTTTGATAAATCTCCGCGCCACCGTTGCGGGCGCCCTTAGCGAGCGCATTGGTAAGATCGACGGGTGCGATATGGCCGTCGTCTGGGTGATACAACGCCCCCACCAATCCGTCAGGATTACACAGCGGCCATAGCTCTTTGACTTCGCTCGGGGTAATCATTTCGAACGGCACGCCGATGGTATTGGCAGTTCCGCAATACTTCAGATATTCGTCCATACGGTCGCGATTGCAGGCCAAACGCAAATTGCCGGTCACGTGGAAGCCGACGGCTTGACCGGTTTCCGCCTCGAGGCGCTTGTATAGGTCCACCGAATATTTATGCAATTGGCCGACCGCATAGCTCATATTGAACAGCGGTAACAACCCTGCCGCGTGCCAGGTCGATCCTGCGGTAAGTTCGGTGCGTTCACACAGCACCACATCGCTCCAACCTTTCGTGGTCAGGTGGTATAGCGTGCTTGCGCCCACTACGCCGCCACCGATCACTACCACCCGCGCATGCGTCTTCATCAACCTTGCCCTCTCGACTTTGAATATTGGAAACTCGTAACTGACCCGTATTTCTACATTGTTGCCGGAACGGGGATTAAGTGTAACGCGCAAATCCGGCACCGCCCGTTCGCCAGCGACCGGGTTTTGTGGAAATGCGCCATGACGCGCAGACACAACCATGAGTCGCGCGGCGACCAGACGGTCACGGACCTCAAACCCGATACTGATTCATCGCATAATTACCAAAGAGAAACCTCCATGGGCGACCAACGTCGCAGCCGTACCCGCGG
>CAXMMZ010000013.1:0-12289 GCA_964194565.1 Arenicellales bacterium | reverse complement strand
GAGGGACGAGAAAACCGTGAATGTTGCAACGAGCAACAGCATAACGGCCGCATTGGAGCACCTGACCGGTCCGGCGAGGGGAACTACCACCTGGCTAAACGGTACGGCGCTTGACATATCGCTGAGCGACGATCGCTTCGTTCGAATCACTGAATCCGACAGCGCCCAATCAAACGGCAATGTCGTCGCACGCCTTCACCGTTCCGAGGACACCTACGAAATCGAGGCTCTCGAAGAACGCCCGCTGTGGGTCAATGGTGTTCGGGTTACGGCAAAGCGTCTGGAGAAACGCGATTTAATCGAGTTGGGTGAAACCGCTCCGTTGGCGCGCTTCCAGCTCTACCCCGAAGGTAGCCGTGTGCGAAAATCCGTTGCCGACATTGTCAACGATTGCGTCGATCATGCACGGGTAAGCCGCAAACCCTTAGGGCAACGCATGCGCGGCGCCTTTGGTGATTTATTCGATGACTTCACACACCAAACCACGGTTCTGTTTCGACTCTCCGTCATCGTTGCCATTCTCGCCCTGGTAGCGACTGCTTACCTCCAGAGCCGCTCTAACATACGCCTCCAACAACGGGCAGAGAGTGACGCCCTGCGGCTCGAGAGTTTCGCCGGGGCACTATCCCGGGCAAAGCAAGAGGCGTTGCGTCCAGGCGACCTGAACACACTTCGGCAGGAACTGGGGCGCGATTTGTCTGCGGCAACCGAAAGGCTGGTGACGCTGGAGCAACGCTCCACGGCCAGTCGCCGGGTGATTGCCTCGGCCACACCGTCGATCGCGTTCCTGCAGGGGGCATACGGTTTCCGTAATACGGAAAGTGGTGACATGCTGCGATATACGGTAACCGACGAAGGGCGCCCACTGTTTTCGCCGCGAGGTCAACCATTGTTGACGTTGGAGGGTGACGCCCCCGTGGCGGAACGCCAGTTTACCGGCACCGCGTTTGTGATCACCGAAACAGGGGCGTTATTGACGAACCGGCATGTAGCCCTGCCCTGGGAAGACGACGCCAGCGTGCAAATACTCGGTGAACAGGGCTTGGAACCGGTAATGATAAAATTTGTCGGCTACCTCCCGGGCATTCATGAACCGTTTGACGTGGAGTTACTCAAAGCCAGCGAAGACGCTGATCTCGCCCTGCTGCGGGGTAGTGGGGTTACGGGCGCCATGCCGATTCTGACCGTCAGTAATACACCACCTAAGCCGGGTAGCGAGGTAATCGTCATGGGCTATCCGACCGGCTTGAAATCGATGCTGGCGCAAACCGGTGACGCCTTCATTGACGAATTGCAAGCGGGCGACGATCTTGACTTCTGGGCGGTAGCCGAACGGCTTTCCGAACAAGAGTTCATCCACCCACTCGCTAGCCGCGGCATCGTCGGTCAGGTCACCCGGGCGACCATCGTCTATGATGCCGAAACCACCCATGGCGGCAGCGGTGGGCCCGTGCTTGACATGAATGGCCAAGTCGTTGCGGTAAATACCGCCATAATTCCTGAATACGGCGGCTCCAATCTCGGCGTGCCGGCGGACTACGTCCACCAGCTACTGACCGACGCTGGCATACGTTAACCCGGCTCAAACAACATCTACTACTTCTGATAATGCATGTATTACCCGGATACGCCAACTCACGCGTTGTTACCAACGCATGTTTATATTCTTAATGCGTGTGTAGCTCAATAACTCTTCGAAACATTCTTCGCGGCCGATGCCGCTGTGCTTCCAGCCGCCGTAGGGGGCACCCAGGTAACGGCCGTTGGAATTGATCCATACGTAACCCGCCTCTACTCGCTCGGCGGTCTCCATGGCCTTGTCCAGGTCGTTGGTCACGATGGCAGCGGTCAGGCCGTAAACCAAATCGTTGGCTTTTGCCAGCATGTCCTCGTAGTCCGACCACGTAAACACTGACATCACAGGGCCGAAGATTTCCTCTCTGGCGATGCGCATCGTGTGGTTGACGCCGTCGAAGACCGTCGGCGACACATAGAAACCGTTCGCCAATTCTGGGTCGGACGGGCGCCCGCCGCCTGTCATCACACGTGCCCCCTCCTGTTTGCCCGATTCGATGAAACTCATGACGCGTTGGTACTGACGAGCGGATACGATAGGGCCCACTTCTTTTCCTTGTTGCCACGGGAATCCAACGGCTAGCGCCTCGGCTTCGGTTACGAGTGCGTCCAATACCTCTGCGTGCAACGACTCGTGCACGAACACGCGCGAGGTGGAGCTGCAGGATTGGCCCTGGCGATTCATGTTCATACCTTTCACTGCGGCTTTGGCGGCTTTCTGTGGATCGGCGTCAGGAAAAATGATAATCGGGTTTTTGCCGCCAAGTTCGAGAGTCACTTCCTTAAGTCCCTCGGCCGCCTCACGCGCAATGATGCGCCCGGTTTCCACCGAACCCACAAAGCCAATGCGCCCAATTAGTGGATGGCGGACCATGGCGGAGCCGGTCTGTCCGGTGCCGGTGACCACGTTTATGACGCCCGGCGGCATGATGTCCTCGCACAATTCCGCGAAGCGCAAGCTCGAAAGCGGAGCCTGTTCCGGACCCTTAATCACGACAGTATTACCGGCTGCCAACGCGGCCGCGGACTTTTCGGCACAAAACCTAAACGGATGATTGAACGGGTTGATTTTGGCCACCACGCCGAAGGGCTGGCGGCGGGTGAAGTTCATGTGGCGCGGACCGTGGGACGACGTCTCGCCCTTTATTTCGGTAACGAGGCCGGCAAAAAACCGCAATGTGTCCACGGTCCAATCGACGTCGCCGGTCATGCCAACCAACGCATTGCCCGAGTCCACGCAATCGAGTAACCCCAGCTCGTCACGATGCTTATGTAGGTGGTCCGCGAGACGCTCCAGGTAGCCTGCACGTTCGCGCATAGGCATCCGACCCCAGTCCGTTACAAAGCTTTTTTGTGCAGCACGGACAGCGCGGTCCACATCGGCTTCTGTCGCGAGCGGCACCTCCCCGAGTTTCTCACCCGTCGAAGGATTGATCGATTCCACGCACCCGCCATCGACTGCATCCTGCCACTCGCCGCCGATAAACAAACCTTTCGGGGTAAAATTCAGATCCGGCCCAATCATGATTCTCTCATCGCCCTCGAAGAAAGTTGTAATTACCGTTTCGTTACCTGCCTGGGACTTGGCCTGGAGTTAAGGCACGATGGCCGCACGCAACACACTGTGGTTAGCCGCTTTCTCGAAAGCCTCATTGAGTTGATCCAAGCCGAAACGCGAATCCACGATCTCCTTAAAAGGAAAACGGTCGCGGTTGGCCATGACGAAATCCAACGCCTGAATCAGATGCCGCGGGTGGTAGTTATGGATACCACGTAAGGTGATCCACTTACGCAACAATTCATTACCGTCCAAGGTAAAGTGCGAGTTGGGGTTGACCAGCCCGCCAATCACATAGCGACCACCGATACGCAGCATGCGCACCCCGACCGGCACCACCGCGGACACGCCGCACACCTCCAGCACCACATCCGGCCCGTCCGGTGGCGACGCATCGCGAACCGCCTTTACCAATTCGTCTTCGCTCATGCTACTTACGTCGAACGTCAGATCGGCGCCGAAGCGTTTAGCGACTTCCCTCCGCGAAGACACGGCGTCCAGTGCAATGACGCGCGCCGCACCGCGGGCTTTGGCGATGGCGCAACCGTAAATTCCCAGCAACCCCAAGCCTTGGATAACTACGGTCTCGCCCATACCAATGGCCGCGGCCTCGGTGATAGAAACCATGGTGGCAACACCACAGTTAAGCGGTGTCGCCTCTTCATCGCTCAATTCATCGGGCAATTTCAGAATCCCGGTGCCCGGCAGAATGTAACAGTAATCGGCAAAGCCGCCGAGGAAGTGCGGCTCGTCTTCCACAAGATCGTGGCCATACTTACGCAGGCCGGGGGATTTTTGTGGCATGTCGTGCACGTCGCGGTAATAGGATTCGCCGTCCGCGAAATATTCAGTCCAGGTGACCCGGTCACCCACGGCAAGGCGCTCGCCGCGCATGTCGTTTTCAATTCCGTCGCCAATCTGCTCGATCACACCGATGATCTCGTGACCCAGAATGCTCGGGCAGGGATTCGGACGGCGTCCGCTATATGAGTGGATGTCGGAACGACAGATGGTGGACATCGTGATGCGCACCAATACCTCACCGGCACGCGCATCGCGCACCGGGTACTCGCGTACCTCGAACGGGGCATTGGGTTCGTCGTAAACGACCGCGCGGCCAGTCTTGTTCATGGTTCAGATTACCTGCTCAGTTAACAATTCCGTTGAATGCGTAATCGAACACTTCATAGCTATGCAGTCGCGCGTCATGAGCGCGCTGCGCATACTCATCGCTAACAGGACGGCTTAGGATTACGGGCACATTGGCCTCGTACACGCTGCCGTGGGTACGTAAACGGTGACCTTTGAGTCCGCTTAGATCGTGATCCACTTCGCGGGAGCCAATGACCGTGCGCGCGTCCCCCAGTACCGCGACGTCACCCTCGGGGCCGGTGGGCAAATCGAACTCGTCGGCGACATGTTGCCGCGACAACACGCGCTCCAGTCCCGGGACGTCCTGAATGGCCTCAATTATCCGCTCGCTGGACAACCCGTCGTTGCAATACACGCGTACGAAACCACCCAGCGCACCGTGGTGGCCGACAAAGGCGTCGGTGATCGGACAGATAACCGTCGTCTTACCCTCGCCGAATTCCTCGTCGAGAATGTCTTGTAGCCACACTACGCACGGTGTGCCGTCGTCGTTGGTTTTTTCGTTCATACCGTGATCCGCGGTGAGTGCGAGCGTGGCGCCGAGTTCCTCTAGCCGACCGAAACGCGCATCCAGGTCTTTGTAAAACCGATCGGCCTCCGGATGACCGGGTGCATACGCATGTTGTATAAAGTCGGTAAGCGAAAGGTAGAGAATATCGGGGCGTCGTTCCTCCAGCAGCTTAATGCCAGCGTCGAGTACGAACAGAGAAAGATCCGCCGAATACATGTCCGGCTGTGGCTGACCGACGAATTCCAACGCATCCGCCAAACCATTCTCGTGCATCGTACATTGGCCCGCGAATTGTGCCGAGATGCTCACCGAACCGTTGGACAAATCCATGCCCTTTTGTAATTGCTTACGCAACTTGTCTTTGGCGGTAGCCGACACCACTCGCGCGCCATGGCGAGAAAACTCGCTCATTACGGAACCCACCTTGAGTAACTCCGGGCCCGTCATCACGACCGGCTCGTTGGTCTCGCGATCCAGATAGAAATTGCCGGATATGCCATGCACGGACGCCGGTCGCCCGGTGACAATGGACATGTTATTTGGGCAGGTGAAACTCGGCATCGTGCCCCGGGCCACCGTGTAGAAACCCTCTTTCATGTAACGTGCAATGTTGGGAATGATGCCCGCTGCCACGCCGTGTTCGATGTAGGCCGGGTCGCCGCCGTCAATACACACCACCACAATCGGGCGATCGGGCCAACGATAGTCGGTGTCATTCACTGCCAGAGTCTTCATTGCTACTACTATTCCTCTACGGATTTGTGTGTTGCGCCATAATAGCAACACGGCTACTATCAATAAAATTGGAAATTATTCAGTAACCATTTATAGAATCAATGATTCACACTCGGCAATGATCCAAAAGTGGCTCGAAGCATTTCATACGGTCGCGGCGACCGGTGGCTTCACCCGTGCGGCAGAAGCCCTGAACGTCGGCCAACCCACGATCTCAACCCATGTCAAGTCCCTGGAGGAATACTTCCGGGTGGAATTGTTTCATCGCCACGGACGCAACGTGAAACTCACGCCCACCGGCGAAGCGCTGTCCACCATCACCCGCGGGCTCTACGGCCATCAGGAAGAGGCGCTGGCGCTACTGCGCGCCACACGCGATCTGGAAACGGGGCAACTCGCGCTCAACGCCGTCGGCCCGTTCGATGTCATGGAAATATTGCAGGAGTTTCGCCGCACACACCCGGGGATAACCACCAGGGTGACCCTCGGTTTTGAAGACGAAATTCTCAACGGACTGAGCGACTTCGATTTTGATATCGGGATGTTGGGCAGACCGGTAGAGGGCCCGACGTTCTGTTGTGAGTTTTACAACCGCCACCGGGTATTGGTGATCGTGCATGCGGAGCACCCACTAGCGCGCCGGCGCAACATTCGCCTGGAGGAATTGCAAGACTGTGACATGGTTTTGCGGCCACCGTTCTCTACCACTCGACAGGCTTTCGACCGTGCGCTGGCGGATGCCGGCGTCAGCGTGAACCCGATGATGGAAATCAACAGCCGCGAAGCGGCCCGTGAGGCCGTGGTGCGCGGATTCGGTGCCGGTGTGGTTTCGGAGACCGAATTGGCACCCTCGCCCGACATCCGCGTATTACGGGTAAGCAATGCCAACATGCACACCAGCGCGTATCTGATTTGCCTTGCCGAGCGCCGTGACCGACCACTTATCGACGCCTTCTTTCGTACCGCCGTGTCGATCGAGCCGAAGCATCGCGGTTCGCTGTGATTCGACCCAGTCGCGCGACGCTGCAAGTCATGTACAAATGCCGAGGTGGTGACGTTCTTGTTTTGGAATAGGCCCTACCATGTTGAACATCACCTTTGCCCAACTGTACCGTTCCACAAACTTCCCACCTTGCATCGCAAGATTGGCAATCAATGACAACAGGCGCCCGGTATTCTCAACGTGCATTTACAGTTTCTAAGGTGGACGCCGCGTTTGTCGCATCTCACCGTTTTGATAACGTGGTAAACAAAGGTGAAGTGAACTTTGAGGATTTCAATTTCCTTTGGAGTTCCCCTCCCATTCCGCAGGATCCATTTGTGTATCGCAATACCTTATGCGACGACATCAAAGCAAAAGTGCGGGAAACCTTTTTGGATCTGGGGAATCAAGCTGATGCCAAAACGTTTTTGGACAACGTTAAGTCCGATACCTTTGTGTCGATGTCTTCAGCAGACTACGATGTCATTCGTGATTTGAAAAAGGCCAAGGATGCAGCTAAGCAATAGTCGCTATTCTAATAAGTGGTAATGTTTCAAGTTGAAGCGGAGCTTAGTCTCCGCTTCAACTTACTATCGTCCATCATTGCCTTCCATTAGCCACTCGTTTTCGAAATGCCTATACTCGAGGTCAAAAACCTCTCTGCGCGATACAGCAATAGCGGCCCGTAGATTTTAAAAGACCTCAGTTTCTCGGTCGAGGCTGACGATTTTTTCGCCGTCATTGGCCCGAGTGGTGCCGGCAAATCCACGTTGATTCGTTGCATCAATCGCTTGGTCGAGCCCACGGGTGGCGAGGTGATACTGTACGGTACCGACGTGCTAAAGCTGTCATCGTCGAGATTGCGCCAGCTACGCCGAAACATCGGCATGATCTTTCAAAAGTTTAACCTCGTCAATCGAATGTCGGTGATGGATAACGTGTTGTCGGGCCGCCTCGGTTATATCGGAACCACTCGCTCACTGTTCAAGCTATTTCCGCGTAGTGATATTGAGCAAGCGCTGCGGATTCTTGATCGCGTCGGCCTTCTGGACATTGTATTGGTTCTGGTATCAGAGATCGTTTCTGCATGGGCACGAAAACGAGTCGCCAAAATGAAATAAGCGCGTACAGGAAAGCATTGCTATTCTCCCGTCGCGCTAAACCATTGGATAATGTGGCAAACCGAAAATCGAATTTTCAGCGCTACCTCCAATTTTTGGGCGTCCGTTAATTTATCGATCAAACTGTCCCCTATCTTTTGACGACGTACAGTTGTGGCCGAACTCGCAAGTTGGTAACGATGAGCTGAGTCCAACCCAATCCAACCCTGTGAGGAAATGCGGATTACGAGGCCGCTTAGACCAACAAAACGCTGCTTCGTACCAATGTTGAATGGGGTGAATTCAATCTCCTTGACCTGGCCCGTGCGACGGGAATCAACTGACCAGGTTGTTGGCGAGAAAGGATTGCACTTCCTCCGTAAACCGAATCCATGCCGGTTCGTTTTCTAATATCAGGTGATTTTGACCTTCCAATGTTGCGAAACGGGCGTGTGGAATCATTGAAGCCATCCGGCGCCCCTCTTGAAAAGGTTGCACTGCGTCGTCTCTACAGTGCAGGACAAGAGTCGGGACACTGACCTGAGCGAGTAAATCTGTGATATCGATATCATCCACTGCCGCGCGAATTCGTGCCGCGTTCTCGCTGGAGGCGGTGACTCGCTGAAGGTCGTTGAACCAATCCATTTGTTCTCTAGTCCCGTTCGGAATAAACAAGGAAGTAAAGAACTGACGAAAAGCAGGGTTGTCTTGCCCCCAACCTTGTCGGATCAAAGTTAGCAGCGCATCCACTTGCTCGACTTCATTGCTTGAACCGCGTTTGCGACGGCCTCGCGCGAATCCCCCGTAGAGTATCAAGCCCGTGACTCGCTCCGGATGCCGAACTGAATATGCGATGGCAACGGCACACCCCTGGGATACGCCAAATAGCGGAAAACGTTCCAGACCGATTTCATCTACAACGGTCTCTAGGTCACAAACGAATCCGTCGAACGAAATGTCTTCTACATCCCAATCTGACAGGCCGTTGCCCCGAGCGTCATAGCGGACCAGTTCGTGATTTTTTGAGAACTCCAAGAGCAGATGGCGCCAAATCGGGCTCTCCCAATCATACTCAAGGTGGTTCAACCAATTGGCCGTTTTGACCAACGATGGGCCTGTTCCGACAACGGAATAGGCAATCCCCACACCGTCCGCGGAAGTACAAAATCGGATGTCCTGGTGTACCGCCGGTTCATCAATGCTTGGTGTATTATCAGTTGGCACGGGAGAACCCTCAGCCGCCGTCGCGACAAATTCCGGTGACGGCAATTGTTCGCCCATTTTTAGCCGCACAGCGAATGCGGCCACCGTATGGTCGAAGCCCTTCAACACTAACTCACCAAGGCTCTGGTAGATAAATGGAAGGCGGGCCGGCACGGTTTCAGATACTGTTCCCTGGACGACGACTCCAGCCGCGTCGGCCAACTGCTCCAGGCGCTGTGCCAGCACTACACCTGCACCGGTAATCGTTCCGTCTGCAATCACGACTTCCCCCAAACTAATGCCTATTCGAATTTCTGGTCGAATATCATCCGCAAGATCCGCGTTATGGATGGCGTTGGCGGATTGGAACGAGAGCGCTGCGCACACGGCGTCTGAGCTTCGGGCAAATTCAACTACGAGCGCGTCGCCGCGAAGTTCGTGCGCAATTCCGCCGTAGGATTCAATCGTCGCAGAGAAACGTCGAAATACATCCTGAATCCTGTTATGTGCCACCAACTCGTTCCTTTGGACGAGCGCCGTGGAGCCGACCACATCGGCGTGCAGGATTGCAGCAAGCTTTCGGGACGGCGTATCTGTCACTCGCGTGCTCGGTTGTTCAAATTCTGGGGATGATTGGCGGAAATACTAACGTGGGAACCAAGGGGTGTCGAGCCAACGACAGCTTGGAATATGGTAGCGATTTGGATCATTTTCCAGCGCCTCGTACACGGCTTGTGGCACAACCAGACTACCGTAATCGCGTAAATCTTCGAGCCAAGCGAGCACAGCGGCTTCGCCGTCGAGCGCCTGGGGACCACCGTGGGTTGGCGGCGCCGATAGCACGGCGTTATCCCAAAGTATCGGTTGTGGTGTGGGATGGTCGTTCGCACCATCATCAAACCCGCCGTGGGCGTACAACCAATCCGGATGAAAACGATTGACGTGTCCGCCGTGGGACCACACGACATTGGATTCATGGGGCATATCGATCAACTGACTCGGTTCGTAACGGGTATTCGTGTCCCACGTCGCCAGGGGTACGCACTACACAGAATCGTTCGTTGTCTTCGTGCGAATTACTCCTCGACCGGTGGTGGGATCAATACCAGGCTGCCGATGTGTTTCTTGTCGAGGAAGGCGAGTTGAGCTTCGCGGATTTCAGAGAGCTGCCAGATCGAAGCAACCAGCGGATCGATCCCGCCCTGCTCTACGATCTCCAACAACTTTGGAAAAGTATCGCGCCGGTACGCGCTAGAACCATAGAACTCCAGGCTCTTCAAATACAGCGTGCGCAGATCGAGGGAAACGATGGGGCCGGCAATCGCCCCAGCGGTCACATAACGCCCTCCCGGTCCGAGCAGCGACAGGTAATCGGTGAATCGGTCACCGCCCACCACATCGGCGATTACGGTGATTTTCCTGCCATTCGTGGCCACCAATATTTCTGACACATGGTCCGACGCGTTTCGATCGATGATGGCTTTGGGACTCAGCGCAGACAACTGTTCAAATTTTGATTTGCTAGCAATTGCAACCACTTCGGCACCGAGATGATGACCGAGTTGAATCAGAAATGTGCCGACACCGCCTGACGCACCGGTTACAAGCATGATGTCGCCCGGACCGACGTGGGCCATCAGTAACATGTTCATGGCGGTACCGCCGGAGCACGGCAGGGTCGCGAGTGCCGCGTCGGTCAGGGCGACGCGCTCCGAAATACTATAGACATTTCGAGTAGGTACGGTGACGAATTGTGCAAAACCACCGTCGTAGTCGGCGCCGAGAAAACCGCTGTTCCTCCAGCCTTCCTGATCGTCGCTTTCGAGTACATAGGGATCACAAGTAACTCGTTGCCCGATGCGTTCGCTGTCTACCGATTTTCCGACTCCGACTATATGACCGATAATATCGGCTCCCTGAATGCGCGGAAAACTAAGGCCCACTTTCCAGTCACCCATGCCGCCGACCTTAACATCCGTGCCGTCACGCGCGCCTTGTGTCGTGGTGCCGGTGGTAGCTTCCTTGCTGTACCAGCCGATGCGGGTATTGATGTCGGTGTTGTTCATGCCGGCGGCCACCACTCGAATCAACACCTCATCGTCCGCCGGCACCGGTGTCGGAACATCGTCTCCGTAGACGAGTTTCTCGATGCCGCCATGGCCAATCAGGCGAACGGCGCACATGCGTTTTGGTATAGTCATCAGTTGCCCCGTGTTGACGTTCAATAAATGAATTGACGTGTTCCTATCGAGACATCGCAGTTTGTCACGCCAGACAAATCAATCTCCTTTGATATTACAGATATCGATCGGATTGGCGCCAGCGTTTCGATATCCTCGCAGCGATAGCCCAGACCCAGTTCGGATCTTGCTAATAGGGTTACCGCAAGGCTATGGTGGAATCGACCGCGTTCCGGGCTGGCACGTCCCGCGCCATGGCATGGAACGCCTTATGTCGAGCCTACGACTTTCGTGCACAACACAATTTTCGAGACCTACGTAAAAATTGTTTGACTTTCAGATCCGTCAAGCGGCATCTTTCGGTGTGACGAGCCCATCAATTGGAGACAACCGTATGAGCCAGGCTGCGCCTACCTATCTGTTTGAGGCAAGCGAAAAAGCGTCTCTTGACCTATTCGACGTGCCCCTGATCGAGGCTACCGACGAAACCGTGATGGACTACGGATATCTGGTGGACGATCCGGATCGCGTTGAGATAGAAATCGTGCGCTGGCCGGCGCAGGGCTGGCGACCGGTTGACGCGGGAACCGGTGACGAGGGCGGCTGCGTGGAGGGCATATTCCAGGGCGAATGGCAAGGCGATGTGTTGTTTGGGACCAACGACGCGGTCGACGGACACTATGTGCTGGGCTGGTCGGTGGATCCGCAACAGGCTTCATCGGATCGGCAGACCGCGCCGCGCGATCGGGTCCTACTCTGGCACATGAACTACCACCCCGACGGTGGGCAGTTATTCTACCCGCTCGATAAGCAGTCCTTTGTCGTGCCGGTTGCCCTACCGGGAGACGATCTCAGCCCCGACAAAGTGGTCGCGTTTTGGTGCGACGGCAGCCGCGGCCTATACATTCACCCCAGTATTTGGCACGAAGGAATATTTCCGGTCGAAGACAAACAACGATTCCTCGACCGGCAAGGTAAAGTGCATGCTCGCATCAGTTGCGATATCGGTGAGGAATTCGGTGTGTATCTGTCCGTTCCGTTACGGCTTAGCTAACTCTTATCAATCTCCTTCCAATGTTTCACCGGGTTTAACAATACTAAATTCCACGGGTACCGTTGCCGTTACGAGTGCGTCGACATTCCCAGAAATCTGTGTATACACCGTTGACTCGAGATCGCCGGTATCCGGATAGTCTTCGCGATAGTGAGCGCCGCGTGAATCCTGGCGAATCAATGAGGATTTCGCGATAACTGTGCTGATTTCCAGCAGGCAATACACATTAATCCAATCGT
>CAXMMZ010000012.1:0-4403 GCA_964194565.1 Arenicellales bacterium | reverse complement strand
GCCAAGCGCGATCATACGTCGGCGCAGGCTGACCGGCACCAGTGGCGTCGGGAATAAGTAGCGCATCAAATCCGTAACGTTCTTTAAATCATAGGACTTCCCAATGCTGTTCGTCATGAAATCGCAAACGCTTTGTCGGTCGATGTCCGTCAGACTGACCGGTCGGCAGATTCGCGTATTGAACTGGCGATATTTGGACAGTGGCACGGCGTTGACGCCTTGCTGGAGCTCGGCTTCAACAAGCGCTTCGGTGAGAGCCGGCCGGTTAGCGGTAGCCGGGATCGAGCCGACATACATCGCTGAATGAGACCAGGTCGATTGAGTCAGGTATTTGATGACCTTGCTGATGCGTGTGTTGCCCTCCACCAGAAGAATATCACCGGGCTGCAATGTAACCCGTAATATCGATGTATCGTGAACCGAAAATGGCCGGTAATACGGAATTGTCTTGGTGAGATATTTCGCTAAGGCGCGGCCAAAAAAGAGTCGAGTAGCGTTGAGCATTGTGGGCCACTGGGATCCAGGGTTTTGCAGCAATTGCCGGATGTATTGGAGTGCGACTTGAGGGTTTTTCGATGCGGGTCGTCGCGGTCGGAGATTGTGTGAAGCCGCGCTTTGCCAGGCAATTACGACACGGACAGAGCGTTACGCAAGACCGTCGGCGCTAGTTGGCGGCGCAAATTCCGAGCAAGCTTGTTGGCACGCCAATTGGAGTCGCACACTACGCGGCGAGGCGCTCCCCGCACTTGTTTAGCAGCGTTGATACGTCGTCACTAGGACCCCACTGTGCGATGCCAAAACGAACGCTGTGGCTTACTGCGCCCCCAAATTCGGTACTGACGGATTCGGATTCGAGCATCGATTTCATTTTGTCCGCAAAACGTTGTGCGCCGCGCACGTCGGTCTCAGTGAGCACGACGAGAAAATCGCCACCCTCTAGTACGCCGACATAATCGATCGCGCGAACGTTATCGGACAGTTTAATCCCAATAAAATTTCTGAACTCGTGGCGCCGGTCACTGTTGCCTTGATACGAGACTTCGATGCGGATGATCGTCAGCATATTTCCGTAGCGCCGGCTACGCGCGACTTCCGTTAATAGTTCACGATACGCAGCACTCGCCGTCAATAATCCGGTATCCGGGTCGGTGCGGGCGAGTTCGCGCAACACCTCGATATTGCCCTGAGCATTGGAGGCGAGATCGGTGACATCGGTGAATACGACAAGTTTGGTGTCCTCTGATAATGGCGTTGTCACCAAGCGCAGGCATACGTTGGGCCGGTGTTCCGGCGAATACACACCGTCCACTGCTTCGCAACTTTGCAACGGTAACTCATCGAAAGTCCGGCCGGGTAATTGCTCTGATCCCACACCGAGCTGCTCGCATAGGATGGCGTTGGCCCATAAAATGCACTCCGTCGAGTCCATTAGACAAATTCCAAATGGCAGAACTGAAAGCAGACGTTCCGCATTTTGGGCTATTTCCGGCAAATGGCCGGTTGAGCTGCTGTTCATGATTGGCTGACCTTGTTTCGGCACGACGCTAATAGTCTCCGACCGGGGATCGCCGCGTCAATCAATTAAGGAACCCCAGATCCGCTCTTGGTCGGCTGTTTTGCACTCAAATGGCCTATAGTCCGCATGGGGCGGGGTTGGGATGAGCAAAACCACGCTCGCAATTGATCGAAATACACACGATGAACATCAACGCAAAACCGGAGGATGTCGGTCTGTCTACGACGCGGCTGAATCGCATTCGGCCGTGGATTCAATCCTATATCGATTCCGGCAAGCTACCGGGTGCGGTAGTGCTGGTGGCGCGGCAGGGGCGGGTTGTGTTCGTGCATACCGCCGGTAATCGCGATATAGAACGTGATCAACCAATGACTGCCGACACAATTTTTCGTATCTACTCGATGACCAAGCCCATCACCTCGGTCGCCGTCATGATGTTGTACGAGCGCGGTGAATTCCAGCTCGACCACCCGATCGCCGACTACATTCCAGAGTTTGGTGTATCGGATGTATATATTGGCGGGAGCGGCAACGACATGCGCACAGAACCTGCGCAGCAGCCGATCTCGATTCATCACCTGCTGACCCATACATCCGGTTTGACGTACGGGGTACTCAGTGACTCTGCGGTGGGTCAACTGTACCGCGATCAGCGTACCGACTTTGCGCTTGACGACGGGCCGCTGCATGAAGTTGTCGAACGCTTAGCTGGAATTCCTTTGGAATTCCAGCCCGGCGCGCGCTGGAACTACGGTGTATCGACCGATGTGTTGGGCCGGCTCGTGGAAGTGATTTCTGGGCAACCCCTGGATGAGTTTTTATCCGAGCGGATATTGTCGCCATTGGCCATGCACGACAGCTCGTTCACTATCACACCAAGTCGACTCGACCGATTCGCGGCGCTGTATGGTTATGTGGACGGCGATCAAATGTCGTTGCTGCAAAACGCGGAATCCACGCGATACCTCGACAAAGTCTCGACGTTCTCCGGTGGCGCCGGGTTACTGAGCACGATGGCGGACTATTACCGTTTTACCGAAATGTTGAGAGGCAAGGGGGAGCTTGACGGCGTGCATCTATTGGGCCGAAAGACCGTCGACTATATGACCACTAACCACCTGTCCGGTGATTTAGCATCGATGGGACAACCTGTTTTTGCCGAGACGCGTTACGACGGAATTGGTTTTGGGCTCGGTTTTTCAGTTATGCTGGATCCGACCCAGGCGCAAGTCATTGGAACCCCCGGAGAATACGCTTGGGGAGGCATGGCAAGCACCGCATTTTGGGTTGATCCGGCAGAAGACATGGTGGTGATATTGCTAACGCAATTGATGCCGTCCAGTAGCTATCCGTTACGCCGAGAACTTCGCGTGTTGACCTACCAAGCACTGATCGATTGAAGCACACGGCCTAAAAGCCCGGAAAAATGGTCTATACTGACAGTAGTGCTAATTACACACAGGGTGTCTGAAACAAGCGAAATAGCACGTCGGGCGTGGTAAATCGGCAACTCGGATTGCGGTTTCCGTCAACGGCGAATAAGCAGTTCAACAAAAATATCTTCGTCAGCGCTGGAAATTTCAGTTTGATCTGAGTGGCCTTGCTACAGTGGTGTGGGGCAATGATGATCAGCAAAACGACAATAGTCTGGCGAACCATCGTACTCGGGTTGCTTGCCGTGGCCGTTCCGCTCGGAATGCTCTGGCAAGATCAAATGCGGCGCGTCGATGTCGATTCAATGCTGGACGTATCCGTGTCGATAAAAACCATTTCCCATGTACGTGTTGATTCGGTAGGAGATTCGGTTTGGCAGTCTGCTACAGGATCGGGGTTTCTGGTATCTGCGAAGGACTGCGAAGTCTGGACTAACCATCACGTCATTGCGGATGCAGCGGTCATCGAGGTTTATCCCCGGCACTGGCATCGCGCCAAAGGCATCCCCGCCACCGTTATCAATTCCAGTCCCCGAACGGATTTCGCGTTATTGCGCATGCGCAATTGTGACGGCCTGGTGTCGGCTCGATTGGGCGTATCGGGCACGCTACAGGCCGGGGACGAGGTCTATGCAGTCGGCAATCCATTGGGTAGTAATCCGGATTCCATTAGTCGAGGCATCGTATCCCATGCCCACCGTTTCCTGTTCGGAGCCGTGCCATACATTCAAACGGACGCAGCGATCAATCGCGGTAATTCGGGCGGTGCATTGTTCAATCGGCGCGGCGACGTCATCGGCGTCAATACCGCGATTATGTCTATGGGCCAGGTGCCGGTGGGAATCGGTTATGCGCTGCCGATCGATATCGTAAAACGCGAGGCGAAGCGTCTGTATGCCGGACCTCCGAGCTGGGGGCAAGCTGGGATCGCCGACGTCATTAGCGACTTGACCCCGGAACAAGCCAGCGTGTTCGGTGTGCCCAACAACAACGCCGCAGTGGTGCTAACGCAAACCCCTGCAGTTGGACCTAGCGTCGGTAAGCTAATGTCCAGGGATGTGATATATCAGATCGAGAATGTCGCGATAACGGATACGGAGCAGGTAAAGCGACTAATTAGTAGTCACGAGGCCGGGCAGGCCATATCGTTACGAGTAGTTCGGGGCGGCATCGAATTGCCGATTGATATTACACTTGCAGAAGGTTGGGAAGCGGAACAAGTGCAGCACGCTGAATATTACCCCGGTTACTTTGGTATGACCGTCGAAGCGTGGACTGAAGAAATCGAAGAGCGGGGTCGATTCGACACACCGGTCATTACCAAGGTACAGAGTCTGGGCCCCGCCCATATGGCGCAGATTTCGAGCTCTCAAAAGACCGTAGCGCGCAAGGGGCCGTTTCTGATTCCGGTGCAATTAGACGTAAAAACCATCACCGGCGTGGTTTATCACGGT
>CAXMMZ010000011.1:0-5014 GCA_964194565.1 Arenicellales bacterium | reverse complement strand
GGTGAAGTCCTCATCGCGGACGCCAACACCGGCTGGCTCGCGCCGGATGCGATACGCGTCGCGAATGCGGTTGCCGACTTGGATGTATACATCGAGCAACCATGCCGTACTTATGAAAAATGCCTCGCGGTGCGCGAGCGCACGACGCTGCCCTTCATACTGGATGAAAACATCGATGGTTTGGACATGTTATTGCGGGCTCACCATGACCGGGCCATGGACGTCATTAACTTAAAAATATCCAAGGTCGGCGGGCTCACCAAGGCGCTGCAAATCCGCGATCTTTGCGTGTCATTAGGAATTCCGATGACGATCGAAGACAGTTGGGGCGGGGATATTGTGACCGCTGCGATCGCTCATTTGGCGCACTCGACGCCGCAGCCATTTCGATTTTCCGCAACTGATTTCAATAGCTACGTGACCGTCAGCATCGCGGCGGGCGCACCGCAGCGCCAAAACGGTGCGATGCGGGCCTCGACCGCTCCGGGGCTTGGCGTCGAGCCTCGGTCGGAGGTGCTCGGAACACCGGTCGCGGTTTTTAGCGATTAGCCCGGGCCTACATTTCGGATCCGTCGATCGCCTAACCTGATGTATGATTACTATCGTGTGAGTTGCCCCGATGTCTGACTTGATCCGCAGGAGATCGTTATGAGGTTTACCGGAATTATTCCGCCCGTTGTTACGCCCTTTCACGCCGACGGATCAATCGATCAAAACGGTTATGGGGCCGTGATCGAATTTATGCTCGGTCACGGCGTGCACGGCATTATTGCGGGCGGTACCACTGGTGAATACTACGCCCTGTCAAAAGCCGAGCGAATCCAGCAGTTCACTGTGGCCAAAGATATTATCAACGGTCGCGTGCCGCTGATCTGTGGGGTCAACGATATTTCCACGCACGGTGCGTGCGAGTATGCAGTGGCGGCGAAACAGGCGGGTGTCGATGGTTTACTGATTGCTGCGCCATACTATTCATTGCCGAGCGAAATCGAATTGGCGGCGCATTGCGCGGCCATCGACGAAGCGGCCAATCTGCCCGTCATGTTATACAACTATCCTGGGCGGACCGGTGTAAACATGGGCCGCGAGTTTTTGGATCATGTCGTTGAGCGCCCGAATTTCCGTTGCATAAAAGAAGCCAGTGGCGACATCAATCGCGTGCATTTGCTTGCGAGCGATTACCCGCAGATTGATCTGAGCTGCGGCGCCGAAGATCAGGCTCTTGAATTCTTTGTCTGGGGGGCTACGAGCTGGGTCACTCCGATGGGTAATTTTTTCGCCGAAGAAGTCGTCGCCTTCTACGATACCTGTGTGCAGCGGCGGGACTTCGACACTGCCCGGAAAATGATGCATGCGTTGTTGCCGCTGACTACCGTGTTGGAAGCGAGCGGCAAGCTCTTGCAGTGCACTAAATTGGCCTGCGCGCACTACGAGTTGCCTGCGGGGCCCGTGCGTAAACCCATGCAGTCGCTCGATGCGGAAATGCAGGAGCGGGTGTTGCAGGTTCTTGATACCGCCAAGGCTGAACTGCAAATGTTTCTGCGCGCCGCCCAAATGGCCACCACCAGCGAGAACAGTGCGGCGCGCGCGGCGGGCTGACGTCGTCATCGAAGCGCGCCCTGGCTTCGATCGAATACTTCAATGAGCGCGTGTTGTGGCCACGTCCAGTCGGCGGGGCGATTCTTTTCCTTCTTCGCGAAACGCTACCGCAAACGCTTTGACAAAAAGGGATTCGAGTTGTCGCAGCGGCATTTGTTGGCTGGACTCGAGCAGATCGGCTTTCGGGACGCAACAGTGTTGGAGATTGGTTGTGGTGTCGGCCATTTGCACCAAACGTTGCTTGAGCGTGGTGCCGGATCGGCCGTCGGCGTTGATCTCGCCCCTAAGATGTTGGCGGAAGCGCAAACCTGGGCCGACGAACGCGGGCTTAGCGAGCGCGTCGAATATGTCGAGGGCGATTTCATGACGCTCGATAATGAACCCGGTAACGCCGATCTTTGTTTGCTGGATAAAGTCGTGTGTTGCTATCCCGATGCGCGTGGCTTGATCGCGAAGTCGTTGTCCAAGACCAATCGTATATATGCGCTGATCTATCCACGCGATCGCTGGTTCGTGCGTTTTGGGTCGGCCGCCGCGTCGTTCGGTTTGTGGCTGCTACGTTCGGAGTTTCGATCTTATGTGCACGACCCGAAGCAAATCGAACACTGGATTATCGATTCCGGTTTCACGAAACAATGTGAGGATCGAACCGTCGCTTGGTGGATTCAAATCTACGTCAAGCAGCGGCCGTGACTGGGTAGGGCGCATTTAATTCGTGCGCGCAATCACAACCATGGCCGATGACATCCGGCGCTGCATCCGTGGCGTATTCACCGATATTGACGACACACTGACTACCGATGGTGTGTTGACCGCGGAGGCGTACTCGGCCCTTTCCCGAATCAAGAACGCCGGATTATTGACGATTCCGATTACGGGTAGACCTGCAGGTTGGTGTGATCACATCGCTCGAATGTGGCCGATCGACGCTGTCGTCGGCGAAAACGGGGCGTTTTACTTTCGTTACGATGGCGAGCGGAAACGGATGTTGAAACGGTTTGTGTGCAGCGATGCGCAGCGTAAGGAACAGCGCCGGCGATTGATTGAATTGGGGGATAGGATATTGGCCGAAGTGCCCGGTGCGGCCTTGGCATCGGATCAGCGCTATCGGGAATCCGATCTCGCGATCGATTATTGCGAAGACGTACCGCGACTTGCACCGACAGAGGTGGCTCGAATCGTCGAGCTGTTCGAAAGCCACGGCGCTACCGCAAAGATCAGCTCGATCCATGTCAACGGTTGGTTCGGGGACTACGATAAACTCAGTATGACGCGTACGCTCATGCAGGAATGTTTCGATATCGATATCGAAACATTCCGGGATCGATTCGTTTTCGTTGGGGACTCGCCCAACGACTGCCCGATGTTCAGGCACTTTCCGAACTCGGTCGGAGTGGCAAATATCGGCGAATTCGCCGCGTCGCTGGAGTTTGCTCCGGCCTATATCACTAAGGGGTCCAGCGGAGCTGGATTCACAGAAGTCGTGGACCTGTTGTTAGTTCCGCGGTAGGGATGAACGGTATTCCTTGAACCGTCGTGCGCAAAAAGTTATCGTAGGTCTGAATCACTGAGATTTGCTAAGGCCATCACTAAAAGGCCATCACAATAAGGAGGATTATATATGTACCTGAGTAAATCATTATATTTCCGAATGAGCCGCAGTGGGTTGATGGCACTGTTATTTTTGTTTGGGATGTCCACAGCCTTTGCCGCGGGCGACTGTCCCCGTGGCATGCTCGACGAGAAATACTGTGACCTCGACGGGGATTTGGTGGCGGATTTGCCTTCGGATCCCGCGGAGTGGGTTGATCCCGACACCATCATCTTTTCCTATACGCCGGTGGAGGATCCCGCCATTTACGCGAAGGTGTGGGACGGATTCGTCAACCATATGGCTGAGGTGACCGGTAAGAAGGTGGTGTTTTTCCCCGTGCAGTCTTATGCGGCGCAATACGAGGCCATGCGTTCCGGGCGCCTGCATATCGCCGGTGTCAACACCGGCGGCAATCCGGTCGCGGTCAATTGTGCGGGATTCGTGCCATTCGCGATGATGGCCTCAAAAGACGGCTCGTTTGGTTACGAGATGGAAATAATCGTTCCTGCCGACAGCGATATTCAGACACCGGCGGATATCAAGGGCCGAACTTTGGCATTCACTTCACCGACCTCCAATTCCGGATTTAAGGCGCCGTCGGCATTATTGAAGGCGGAGTTTAACTTAATCGCAGAGCAGGATTTCCAGACGGCATTTTCCGGTAAGCATGACAATTCCGTTATGGGAGTTGCCAACAAGGATTATGAAGCGGCGGCGGTGGCGAATTCCATCATGAACCGTATGTTTGACCGGAAAGCCGTAGACCCTGCCAAAATCCGCACGATTTATAAGTCCGCAACGTTTCCGACCACGGGTTACGGGCATGCCCATAACCTGCATCCGGAGGTGGCGGCCAAAGTAAAGCAAGCGTTCTTTACGTTTCCATGGGAAGGATCGGATCTGCAAGCCGAGTTTAAAAAGGAAGGCAAGTTCGTATCCATTCATCACAAGTCGGATTGGGCTGTGATTCGCCAGATCGATGCGGCGAATGGCGTGAGCTACGCCTGCAAGTAGAGGAACCCCTGCATAAGTCTGGGCGAATCAAGTTGGGAATCAAAATGATCAAGATCAAGGCGCGGAACGTAAGTAATAGCCCGGCTATTGCCTACAGGGATGTAGGTAATGAGCGAGAGCAAGGACGCGGTAGCGTTGCTTGCGTTTCGCAAAGCTTCCGCTCCTGCTCACGCCCCTCACCTACATCCTTGTAGGCGACGCAGAGATTGATTATTTTGGACCCAATTTTATCGGCCATGACTTTTGCAGAGGTTCCTTAAGAAGGTTATGTACGAACACCCGGCCACAATGTTTACAGGGATTCTCGACGAGTTCCGTCCACAATCTCTTGCAAACCAACCCCCCATTCGCTTATCGAAATACTCGCGTCTCCCACCGATGCCTGGATTCGAGTCACCTTGTCAGACTGCACTATCTTTAGCGGACCGTTAAACCCGGTAGGAGCAAGAGGGCTCATCACGGTTAAGAATCCATTGCCACTATCTTCCGTTATGTAGACCACCTCTCGCACGCCAGGGCTTGGTTCCAGTACTCCGCAGCTGAATGCAGCGTCACTCCTTTCCCCGAGTATCGCACGGCCGAGGCGCTTCACTGCCCGATACATCGGTAGTTTATTCAGCACAGTTTCATCAAATTGGGTGCCGAGGGTTCGGATTCGAGCTGAACGTAACGCCAGACCTGAAACAAAGGAGCATCCAATGAGAACTAATATCGACAGAATCAGGGGGTCCAAAAACATTTCAGTAATGTTTCCGGGCAGCAAGTCAATAATCGGAAAGGAAAGCGCAGTAACCACATCCAGAAGTT
>CAXMMZ010000010.1:0-4500 GCA_964194565.1 Arenicellales bacterium | reverse complement strand
TTGTCGTTGCTTGTGTTGGTTTTTTCTCTATTTTCTGGGCTCCTTGCTCAATCCAATTTCAATGTAAAACAACCGCGCCACTAAATGATTGTAACGTTATACCCCGTTTTACAATTTTATTCGCTGCGCAACGCTTCGGCGGGCGCAATCTTTGCAGCAGCGCTGGCTGGCCAATAGGAAAATACGATGCCGAGAATCACGGCCACCGCGATCGGAGCCGTCGCACTTAGTGGCGTCGTCGCGGCCGGGTGGGGCAGAAATTTCTCCGACAATAACAACACGCCATGACCCGCCAACGTGCCAAACGCGCCTGCTGCCAAAGTGATGGCGATGCCTTCCAGCACGAAAAGACCCGCGACTTCGTCGCGGCTCGCGCCCAAAGCACGACGCAACCCGATTTCGGTCACGCGATCGCGGACGTTGGCCACCATGAGACTCATCAACGTCGTACCGCCCAAGATTAAACACAATACCGCGACCGCGCCGATGGTTACCCCGAGCGTACGCTGTAGCTGAGTTAACCCTTGCACCAATGACTCCGGCGTCACCCACGATAACCGCCCGGCGCCCTGATCGGGCTGCTGCATTACGTCTTGTACCACGGGCAACAACCGTGCCGTAGATACGCTCTGCGGCGCCTGAATAAATACTGCGTTGACCGCGCGTTGTTGCGCTTGCGTGCTGTTCTTCCATAGCTGCGGAACGGTATGCGGGACGAACACGGCGCGCTCGCCTAAGATTAACCGTGAATCCCCGTACTCGGCATCAAGCGCATTGCCGCCAGCATTGACGATGCCCACCACGATAAACGGGGTGTTGCGCAGCATAATGACGTTGCCAATGCTCCAGTTCCATACCTTGCTCAGGGCCTCTGTAATGACCGCGTAGCGACGAGCGTGAAGAATATCGCTAGCCTCCAGAAAGCGGCCGTCGGTAACGGCCCACTGCCGGACCTCTGACAATACGTGATCCGTTGCGACGACGCTGAGTTGTTTATCGGTACCGAGTGTGGGTGCATTGGACATGCGCAGACTCGTCACCAACGCTTCCGGAAAATTCTTGCGTAGCATCTTGACGTGACGCTGCTCGAGGCCGTCACGCGTGGTGCTCGGTTGCGCTATGACCGCCATGACGTTAGCGCCTAGTTCATTAATTAAACTATCGGAGCGGAGCTGCAACCCCGCCAATACCGTAATCAATGCCGCTAATGATGCACTACCGATTGCAATGGCGACGAACGACAACGCGAACCGTCCCGCCTGACTGCGAATCCCTTCCCACAGATCCCACAACACAAGCCGAAGTTGCCGCCAAGCGCTCACGCCGCCTCACTCAATGCGCCGGCGTGACAGTTAAAGTGCCGCGAACAGTAACGCAATAAGCTCTCATTATGAGTGACCATAAGTATACTCAAGCCGAGCTCGGTGTTGAGTCGTTTAAAGCATTCCATTGCCGTCGTCGCGGATTGGGCATCTAAGTTTCCGGTGGGTTCGTCCGCCACCAGCAGTTTTGGCGCAACGGCCACGGCACGGGCAATGGCCACACGTTGCATTTCACCGCCCGACAGCAATCGTACGGGACGGTCCGCAAGCGCATCGAGTCCCATCGTTGCTAACGCTTCACGCGAGCGTCGCACCGCATTGCCGCGGTCATGGGCCACGTAGCGAAATCGAAACAACACATTCTCCAACACCGAGCGGTGCGGCAGCAGGCAGTATTTTTGAAACACCATGCCGATATGGTGCTTACGAATTGCGCAAAACTCAGACTCGTTTGCGCCATCCATGCGCTGACCGTCGAACACGATGCGTCCCGCACTCGGACGATCTAAAAACGCACAGAGGTTTAATAGCGTCGATTTACCGGCGCCGGATGGCCCGGTAATCGCGATGAAATCATTGGCGCCGACTTGCAACGAGACATCACGCAGCACCTCAGCTCTGCCACCCGGAGTGGGAAAATGTTTTCCCACATGGTGCAGCTCAATAACCGAACTCATCGCACCACAACGCGATCGCCCGGCTCGGCGCCCGCCAATACCTCGTAATGCGTCTCGTTGGCGCCACCCAGATCAAGGTCGCGCCATTGCCGCGTGTCGCCGCGCACGACTTGCATCCGTGCCTGCCCCGCGTCCCAACGCACCGCGCGGCGGGGAATCAGCACCGCATTCTCGGTCACCTGTGAAACTATATGGGCCAGGACCGACATCCCCGGGCGAATACGCGCATCGCCATCATCCAACCCGATCACGACACGGAAAAATTTCTGCCACGCCGGCTGGCCCGGCAGGCTTTGGGCGATGGAACTCACACTCTCTACCGTGCCCTCCAGTGTCACATCCGGATACGCCGGTACATTCAGCACCACGGTACTGCCGGTAGCGACCCGCGATAATTCGGATTCCGGCACCATCGACTCCGCCATCAGGTCATCCATATCGGGTATTACCATGAACGGCTGATTGGCGTAGATGCCGTCACCGACGCGTACGGTCCGAAACTCGCCGCTTATGTGCAGTGGCTTGTATACCACGACACCATCCGTCGGGGCGCGAATTGTGGTATTTTCCAATTGCGACTGCGCGAGATTCAACGCTTGTTCGGCCGAATGAAGCTTGGTCTCGGCGCGTTCGCGCTCGGAGGGATGTAAATAATCCTTGGTAAGCTGCAAGCGCATGCTTACGGTTTCATGCTCCGCGCGGAGTCGATCAACCTTCATCTTTTGTTGCTCTATTTCCTGCGTGGAAACGAGGTTATCTTTGGCAAGCTCGAGGCTATCGAGTAGATATTGCTGTTCGATTCGCAACGTATCTTTCAATTCGTGGCGCTTGCCTTCGATCTCCCAGATCGCAAGCGGGTGTTTAGCATTGCTTAGGCTGTTGAGGTCGGATTTCGCTAAAGCAAATTCTTTTTCAAGCGTGAACATTTCACGTTCGAGATCGGTAGAGTCGAAGCGCACCAATAGATCACCCTGTTGTATCTGATTGCCCTCCGGGACCAATTCAACAATAGTGGCTGAACCCTGAAACTTAGACATGACCGTTACGACATTACGTGACTCAAGCCTGCCGCCGTAGACCGAGCGGACGATTAAATCCCCCCGAAATACTTCATCAACGCGCGAGTCGTTGGCGGTCTCAACCGGTGACAACGAGACCAGGAACAGCGCACCTCCCGCCAAAAGGATTCCGCAAGTCATGGCAATCCAGCGCATCATCGGCTTTTATATTCGTTGCGGCTTTAGCGAATCCGGGGTTTCGGTCAACGTACCCAGCGACTGCAATAATTGGTAACCCGACAGTGTCGCGTCGGAACGACCGGTCAGCAGCCGGCTTTCCGCATCGAGGAATGCCTGCTCCGCGTCGGTGACAGAAAAATTATCGCCGCGGCCGGCTTCAAACAAACGTTGCGCCAGTTGCAGTCGAGCCGCGGCGTGGTCGAGATTACGTTCTAGAATTCCCAATTCAGCATGGGCTCGTCGATAGTTCAACAGGCGTTGCTGCACCTCCCGCGCAATCGACAGCTCGATAACACCAATGCGTTGCTGCGCGGTATTCCGATCCAACAACGCCTGCGATAACGCGACGCGCTCGACAGCTCGATTAAGATCTGAATTCGAAGACAACCCCAACAACCAGCGATCGCGATTACGGCTATCGAACCCATCGATTGCCAGATCGGCGCGATCATAACGCGCTACGGCATTGACATCCGGCAATAACCCGCGGTGCGCGATACGGGTACCCCGTTCGGCGTCGTCGAGATCTTGCAGCGCCTGCGCGTAATCGAGGCGATTATTCAGCGCTACCGTAACCCCTTGCTCAGGCGACACGGGATCGACCGCAAACACCGTGGTCGGCGCCAATTGCAACGGCGTGTTGGGTTTCATACCGAGCAATTCGGCCAGATCACGGTACTGCGCCGCCAAACGCGCGTCGTCGTTTTCGAGCCGGGACAACGCCTGACCGTGTTGCAACTCGACGCGCAACGTGTCGATCCTCGTGACCCGGCCGAGGCGCTCTTTGGCTTGCGTCAAGCGCAACAACCCAGAGGCCCGCGCCACCGCCGCGCGGTCCGCGCGCACCTGTTGCTCGAGGCGCAGCACATTCTCATAACTGGCTACGACCTCCACCACCAAATCCGCTTTTTGATTTTCGAACCGGCGTTGAGCGGATCGCAACGCCTGATTGGCCTGCGTCGTCGGTTCCAACGCGATCAATCGCCCGGCGTTGCGAAACAAAGGCTGGGAAACTTGGACGACAACCCGTTCGCCCCGCGCATTCCCAAAAGCGCCAGGTTCGCTTCGCAACGCCGCCGACAAGCGGGTTCCCCATTGCAACTTGCGCGCGACGCTGACCCCGTACACGGACGACGAATCGTCATTCGAAATGATGGGCGCCAGTTCGGGCCGAACGCTAAGGCGAAACTCGGTTTGCGCCGCAGCCACTCCGAGTTCACTGCTACGGGTGCCGAGGCTGGTGAGTACCAACGAACGATTCTG
>CAXMMZ010000009.1:0-13927 GCA_964194565.1 Arenicellales bacterium | reverse complement strand
ACGGGTCGATTTCGATGGTAAATGTTTTGGCTTATCGGTCACGACGTTAAGCGGCGGCCCGAAACACTATTTGATGAATTAGTTGTTGCTCAATGCTTTATGCACTACTTCATAGACATCGACCGAGAGCCCTGATATCCCGGCAATGCGTTCCAATTGCGTAACAATCGCAGCTTGCCTATCCTCATCGTAGCGACGCCAAGACAAGAATCCAGCCACTAATCGCGCCGCGACTTGCGGGTTGGTCGCGTCCAACGTGACGACCCAATCAGCGAGAAACTTGTAACCCTGTCCATCGGCAGCATGAAAGCGCACCGGATTATGGGCGCTGAATGCGCCGATTAGGGCCCTGATTTTGTTAGGGTTGGACTTTGAAAACGCCGCATGCGCCGTGAGACTGCGTACGGTTTGCAATGTGTCGATGCGCCGTGCCGTGGCTTGAATCGCCAACCATTTATCCAGCACCAACGACTCGTGTCTCCATTGCGCGTAGAAATCCGCCAAGTTGGATTCCCGCTTCGGTGCCCCTGAGTTTGCGAAGCAACGCAACGCGGCGATCTGATCAGTCATGTTGTGGGCCGATTCGAACTGCGCCTGGCATAAGGCCCATGTCTCGTCGTCGTCTAATTCCACGAGGTATTCCAGGCATAGATTGCGTAACGCGCGCCGGCCGATCGCCACTTGATCGACGCGGTAGGGGCCGGGGTCGGCCCACCGCTGGTATAGCGCTCGTAGCGGTGTTCGCAATTCGGTTGCGATATCGGTCTTGAGTCGGCGGCGGACCAAATGGATCGAATCGGGATCCACCTTGTGCATCGCTTCGGCCAATGCGATTTCGGACGGCAACGCCAAGAGGTGCGCCGCCAATGCGGGGTCCGGTAAAGCGTCCTGTAGAATCATTCGAATTGCCGCCAATACATTTTGCGAATCGGGCCTGCCGAGATTCTGTTGTTGGGCGGCAACCGCCTGCAACAGATAGTCGCGGAACAACCGCTGACCCGCCTCCCAGCGACTAAATGGATCTGAATCGTGGGCCAGCAATACGCGCAACTCGGCGTCGGTAGCTTCGTGTTGCCACTTAACAGGTGCACTGAAATTACGAAACACCGAAAGCACCGGTGACTCCGGCAGATTGACAAAACGGAAGCGATGAGTCCGATCTTGGAGTTCAAACACGCGAGAAGTTTGCACCGCCACCTGCAGCCGGTTTTTATCCTCTAGTTGCAAAGCCATGTGTTTTCCCGATGAATCCAACAGTGCTAACGCCATCGGAATGTGAAACGGTTGTTTCTCTCGTTGCCCGGGCGTCGCTGGACAGCTCTGAATCGTATTCAGTGTAAAGCTGCGATCGTCCGCATCGTAGTGGCTGTTGATCGTCACCTCGGGAGTTCCGGCCTGACTGTACCAAAGCCTGAATTGCTCCAAGTCGACACTATTGGCGTCTTCCATCGCGGTAATAAAGTCATCCGTGGTAACGGCCTGACCATCATGGCGGTCAAAATACAAATCAGTGCCGCTTCGAAAATCGTCGGCGCCGAGCAATTGCGAAAGCATACGGATCACTTCGGCACCCTTGTTGTATACCGTCAATGTATAGAAGTTGTTGATTTCTACGTACGATTCGGGTCGGACCGGATGGGCCATCGGGCCTGAATCTTCATTGAACTGATAGGTACGCAGGATATTTACGTCTTCAATCCGCTTCACGCCGGGCGATGTCATATCGGCACTGAATTGTTGATCTCGAAAAACCGTAAAGCCTTCCTTTAAACTGAGTTGAAACCAGTCGCGGCAAGTCACCCGATTCCCTGACCAGTTATGAAAATACTCGTGCCCGATCACACCGAGGATGGATTCGTAGTCGGCGTCGGTGGCGGTATCGGATTTTGCCAATACGTATTTTGAATTAAAGATATTAAGGCCTTTGTTCTCCATTGCCCCCATATTGAAGTCATCAACCGCGACGATGATATAACGCTCGAGGTCGTACTCGCGGCCATAGGCGGTTTCGTCCCACGCCATTGCCTTGCTCATGCACTCCAGTGCGTGATCGCATTTATCGATATTGTGGCATTCGGCGTACACGTCCAATCCGACGCTGCGATTAGAGCGGGTCGTAAATTCGCCACTGACGCGGCCGAGATCGCCCGCCACCAACGCGAACAAATAGCTCGGTTTCGGAAACGGATCGTGCCAAGTCGCCCAATGCCGGCCGTCATCATGTGAACCTTGATCTTGCAGGTTGCCGTTGGACAACAACACCGGGCACTGGCTGCGTTTCGCCTCGAGCGTCGTGGTATAGACCGACAACACGTCAGGCCGATCGAGAAAATACGTGATCCGCCGGAATCCTTCGGCTTCGCACTGCGTGCAGAAAATACCATTCGATACGTACAATCCTGTCAAAGCGGTATTGTCGCGCGGGCGAATTTTATTGTGTATCGTCAAACGGAAATCGTCGGGTACATCCAGTATCGTCAATGAGTCAGCATCGACCTTAAACGCCGCAACCGGCAACGGCACGCCGTCGATGGCAAGCTCATCAATGGTCAGATTTCGGCCATCCAATACGAGCGGCATCGAAGTTCCGGGTACACGGCGGGCGACATCCAATTCGGCTTCTACATGCGTGTCCGCGGCGTCCAGGTTGATACGCAAACGCACCCGTGGGATGACGAATTCAGACGGCCGATAATCGCGCCGAAATGTTACCCGGGGAGAATCTGCTGACGATCGATCAAGCATATTGAAAACTCCGCGCATAAGGCCACCTCACCATTGTTGCTGCCAATGTGCGAGAAATTTGTCGAACCATTGATTCATCGGCTCTACGTATTGCTGCAAATCAGTAAGCTGCCGATCCGCAGCATGGGCCCCTGGGGAATCCAGCATATGGCCCGCCTCGTCTATCCAACTGCAGATTACGGCGGCCGTCACTTCCGGGTGAAACTGCAGGCCGTAAGCCCGCTCGCCGTAACAAAACGCCTGCGCCGCGAATGCGTTACCGCAAGCCAACGGCTGCGCGCTTGCGGGCACGTCGAATCCCTCTTTATGCCATTGATACATATACATCGCGGTTTCCAGAAAACCGTTGCCGACGGTAGCCGGATACACAGGGCAAAATCCGATTTCGTGCTGCCCGCTCGGATGGGACCGCACCCCGGCACCCAGCGCGCGGGCCAGCAGCTGGCCACCTAAACATAGGCCCAAGTACGGTCGGCCGGCTTGCACCCAATTTCGTATCCATTCCAGCTCGTGACCAATATAGTCGGAGCTGTCGTCATTCGCGCTTTGAGTTCCCCCGAACACTACGACCGCCGCAAAGTCTTCGCTGGCGGCCGGTAACGAATCGCCTCGTGCCGGGCACAACTCCTGGTAACGGATATCGTGGGTGGCCAACCAATGCATTAGCCGGTCCGGTCGGCTTTCGCGCATGTGACGCAACAACAGGACACGGCCCGAGATCGCTTGACTACGGCGCTCACTCACGCGGACGATACGATTGCAGGCAAGAGACTTCGAGGCACGTGCACGAGTCCGCAAACTCCGTCAACCGCGTGTCGTATAAGTACGTATTCTCGGAACGTCACAAAATTCACTAAACGAGAGCTATCAAAATGATCACGAACAACACCACCAGACCGATTGGTAGCAATAATCCCGGCCAATCGCGTGGCGCGTCTTGACTCTGTCGCTGCAAGGCTTTGACGCCAGGCCAAAACCAAAACAATAGCAGCACGAGACCGGCGCCGAGCACCACCACTTCCCAGGTTTCTAACGATCGCATGACAGATTCTTAGGCCTAAATAATGACGACGCTATAGAACGTCCGATGGCCGCTATTTTACGGTGTTTTGGACACCCGCGGCGACACGGAAATGCGCTTAGATAATAGCCTATACCGGGAGTGTGCGCGCGCCGTCCGGATGGTGTAGGATAGGGGGTCAGGGTGCGATTCTCGCATCTGCCTCAATCGAGCCATGCGCCGTGTACGAGCGTGGCGCGGGCCGCTGAGGAACGTTATTAGCGGTCGATCTGTTTGTTGCGAAAACGAGTTTGTTCAAAATTCGAAGGCCGTGATGCTCAGCATCACCAGCGGCACGCACACCGCGTTCTGATGTTTCTAAGGAACGCGGGTGGCATATTGGACGATCGTTCAGAACCCCGCGTTGCCCATAAGGACAAAATCCATGGTATCCACTAAGGCAGTGATAATGACCGAGGAACCCAGTAACGAGACGATGACTAAGATCGAAAAGCTCCGAGTCGAGCACCGTGATCTCGACGAAGTACTATCCCGTCTGTGCGACGACCATAACGTCGATCAGCTACAAATCCGCCGGCTGAAAAAGCGCAAACTGCAGCTCAAAGACACGATTACCCGCTTAGAGAGCCAGTTGCTACCCGATATGTTGGCGTAACACGGAGTATTGGGCGCGATCCAAAGTTAGTTGGAGGCCGCGCGACGCGATCGGACGTCGCGCCGATATAGAATAAACGTCAAGTCGTCTGGGTGGCTTGGGGCACCTTCTTGAGCGGTCCTCATGCGCGCGCCGGCTTGTTCCGACAACATCTTCGCGGATTGCGTAAGTGCGCCCTTGCGGCTGAGTTCGACGATTTCTTCCACGTATAAATTGTCGAACAACCCATCGCTGGACACGATCAGAGTGTCTCGTGGTGCGAGCGCGATGTCGGGGCCCATTTCAATACGCATCTCCGGACTACCCACGACATTGGACACCAAGTGCCGTTGTTCGTGATTCATAGCTTCGTCTTCATCCAGCAACCCGGATTCGATAGCGTAACCGGTGGGAGAATGCGACAACGTCCGCAACTTCAACCTGCCACGCTGGCCGGTAATCAACGCTACGGCATCGCCGACATGATAGGTGCGAACACAGTGACTGTTAATCTCAGTGATCGCCAGGGTCGTTGCGTTACCGAGTCCGCGATTCAACAACGAGCGATTGGCAGTATCGATTCCATTGAGAATAATATCGCGAAGCGCCACGCTGCGCTGTGCGGACGTAATTTCCTGAACCAGCGTTTCTATCACGGTCCGCGACGCTTCGGCTCCCCCGGCCACACCCCCTAGCCCATCGGCAACGGCAGCAACTCCGCTGTCCTCGTTGAACCGGATCAGCGCAGCGCTGTCTTCATTATCGCCCAACTTATCGGGGGAGCGGTGCGAATACAACGTCGCTGTACCCTGTAGAAACTGGTACGAAACAGGCTCACGATGATTCTGATTTATACACCTATGTGCTTCGCCGGGTTGCGTCGGAGGTGCTATGACCACTCCATATTCTCCAGGTACCTCCGTAGTTTTCCCGCGGTGCGGAATTTGCGGAGGATCAGTGATTGCTTGCGCCCGCAACATATAGATTTAATCTCCGGTGGCAGCTTTGCGTAGTGTTTTTGTCCGCCCACCGCGTCGTACAGGATGTGGATTAAACAAATTACATCGTGATGTATGTTTTCGGTGCGTGGTGGCCCCCAATGAAACATGTCGAGGAGTTTGAGATCAAAACCTAAGCCGTGGCGTTGCACGATAATGTTTTCGGTATGCAAGTCACCGTGGTAATCGCCCATGGCATGGATAGACTCGATTCCGGATGCTAACGCATGCAACAGATGCAAAGATTGAAACGGCGTCAAGCGGCGCCCCGGCTGGCGTTTCAAAAAATCCGAAAGTAGCTCACCTTCGACAAACTCAGATACCAGGAAAGAAATTTTGTAGCCACGGTAAGTAAACGAGTCCTGGGTGTGGTATTGAATTACGATCGCACATTGCCGCAGCTTATGTAGCTTGCGAGCATAGAATTTTAGAGCTCGGCCGCGTTCATTGCGGTGTGGAAAAAATAGCTTTGCCGTACGTTCGATATTGGTGGCTTTTTCCCGAATCAGATAGACCTCTCCCTCCCAACCCCTGCCGAGAGGGGCCAATACCTCGTACTTTCCCGCTATCACTTCACCCGTCGCTAGGTTGAATCGAGTAATTCGTGCGTTGCGTGTCGCTACATTCATGCTTCGTTCAATTGGTCGCTAGTGTAGTGTCTCATAAATAACTATCTATATCATTCTGATGATGATAGCATGGCACCACCTGTCCAAACCGAGCATTTTGAGTGCCATGAATCATCCCGCGAAAGCGCTTCGGCTGTCTGATCAAGATCGCGAACGGCTCGAATCTTGGTGGCGTGCTCATAACACACCACAAGCGCTGTCTTGGCGAGCCCAAATCATTCTGCATGCGGCCGACGGTTTGCCCAACACACGCATTGCAGAAGAAGTGGGGGTAACCGTAGTCACCGTGCGTGAGTGGCGCAAACGCGTTGAGGTCGAAGGCATTGGCTCGCTCACGGAGATCAAGCCTGGGCGAGGGCGCAAACGCGAGATCAGTGCGAGCAAAGTGAAACGCATCATCCGTGACACGCTACAGGTGAAACCCCGAGGCGCCACCCACTGGAGTTGTCGTAGCATGGCGGATCGCCATCAAGTGAGTTCCGCTACGGTCCAACGCATCTGGGATGCCCACGGATTACAGCCCCATCGAGTGGAGACGTTCAAACTGTCCACCGATCCGGCGTTCGTTGAGAAACTGACTGACATTGTGGGGCTATACCTCAATCCGCCGGACAAAGCAGCCATCATCTGTGTCGATGAGAAGAGCCAAATTCAGGCCCTTGATCGAACACAACCCGGGTTGCCGATGAAACGGGGACGCTGCGGTACTCGGACTCACGACTACAAACGTCACGGTACCACGTCATTGTTCGCCGCCCTCGACGTGCTCGAAGGAACCATTATCGGTAATTGTTATGAACGACATCGCCACCAGGAGTTTCTTAAATTCCTGCGTCGTCTGGATCGTGAGTTTCCCAAAACCAAACCTTTACACCTGATTCTCGATAACTACGGTACCCACAAACATCCGAACGTCAAAACATGGCTCGATAAGCATCCACGCTTCCACTTGCATTTCACACCCACCAGTTCTTCCTGGTTAAATCTGATTGAACGCTGGTTCGGACAGCTCACCGAAAAACAACTCCGCCGCGGCGTGTTTACCAGCGTCAAGGACCTGATCCGCACCATCGACAAATTCATCGCGGTATACAACAACAATCCCAAACCTTTCGTGTGGAACGCTAAGGTCGAGGATATACTGCGCAAAGTCGGCAAATGCAAAGCCATTTTAGAGACAGTGCACTAGCTTGTCGTAACCCGCGATGCGCAGACGACGGCTACGAATCTGCGTAAGGCATAATGCCATAGTTTCAATTAGTCGACACCGTATTGAAATACTTTAAACGCTTACGACAAGTCACACCATGCAACGCTGATCCATCGGCGACGCCGATAGTTTAGGAGGTGTCGATATTGAGATCTTTGATTTTGCGGGCCAGCGTATTACGTCCCCAACCTAGACGCCTCGCGGCGTCTTGCCGATGTCCACCGGTATAACGCAATGTGCTTTTGATCAATATTCGCTCGAGCTCTTCACCAACACGTTTGGCGATGTTGAACTCTCCCAATGCAAGTTGGCGATCAACGTCGCGGCGCAACTCCCGCTGCCACGCGGGAGGTTCGTGGAGCAAATTTTGATTCCGGCTCAACTCCGTCGGCAAGTCGGCGATGGAAACGATCTGACCGGGCGCCATGACTGTTAACCAGCGGCAGACATTCTCCAGTTGACGTACGTTACCGGGCCAATCGTAACTGCAGATCTGCTGTTCCGCATCGGCTCGTAGCGACTTCGCTTCTACATTCAGTTGCGCTGCGGCTTGGACCATGAAATGCCGGGCCAACGTCGGTATGTCGTCACGTCGCTCGCGTAGTGGCGGCAGAGCGATGCGGATAACGTTGAGACGGTGGTACAAATCTTCGCGAAATCGGCCGTCAGCCACCCGCGCCTCCAGGTTCTGATTGGTGGCAGCGATGATGCGTACATCGACCTTTAATTGCCGATGGCCACCGACCCGGTAGAACTGACCGTCCGACAGCACCCGTAGCAATCGGGTTTGCAACGCTTCCGGCATGTCGCCGATCTCATCCAGAAACAACGTACCACCGTCAGCCTGTTCGAATCGACCTGTGCGCTGGGCGTGCGCGCCAGTGAACGCTCCGCGCTCGTGCCCAAACAATTCGGACTCGAGAAGTTCAGCAGGAATCGCGGCCGTATTTAATGCGATATAAGCATTACCGTTGCGTGGACTGTTGTCGTACAAAGCTTGTGCCAACAATTCTTTGCCTGTTCCTGACTCACCGAGAATTAGCACATTCATGTCGGAGCCGGCTAGGCGCCCTACCGCTCGAAATACGTCTTGCATTGCAGTGGCTTCACCGATGATCCCGAGCGGTTGGGATACCGGAACGTCGATCCGCGACTGTGTATTGCGGGCATGATCGATGGCGCGGTTCACTAACGCCACGGCATCGTTGATATCGAACGGCTTGGGCAAATATTCGAACGCGCCGCGCCGATACGACGCCACTGCGCTGTCCAGATCGGTATGGGCGGTAATGACAATAATCGGAATTTGAGGTGCGTCTTGCTGCAGTCGGTCAAGCAGTTGCAGACCGTCCATGTCCGGCATGCGTATGTCGGTGACGATAACATCGGGCGACGTGGCGGCAAGCCCGTCCAGGGCCGCATTCGCCGATGCAAACGTACGAACATCGAGGTCGGCGCATTGCAAGGCCTTTTCCAACACCCAGCGAATCGACGCGTCGTCGTCAATAACCCATACCCGGGCGGCGCTGGGAACGGTCGAATTGCTCACGACGAATGCGCCACCGGTAAATACAGTGTGAACTGCGTATGCCCAGGGATACTTTGATATTCCACGGTACCTTGATGATGGCTGACGATTTCTTGCGTGATCGGCAATCCAAGGCCGGTACCCTCGGCATGCCCGGTCACCAACGGATCGAAAATCTGGTCGCCGAGTGCGTCCGGAATCCCGGGGCCATTGTCTTCGACATCGATACGCACGACCTGGCGGTGGCGTATCCCACCCATGGTGCGCTGGTGGTCAATACGGGTACGCAAACGAATATTACCCTGCTCGGTAACGGCCTGCGCGGCGTTACGAACGATATTTAGCAATGCTTGTATAAGCTGCTCCTTGTTACCGTGCACGGCCGGTAAGCTCGGATCGTAGTCACGATCGAGCGAGACGCCGTTAGGGAGCCCGGCCATAACCAAACGACGAACATGTTCCAGTACCTCGTGAATGTTGACGTCACAGCGCGCCGCCGGGCGGTATGGGCCAGTCATTCGATCCACCAGATTACGTAGGCGATCGGCCTCACCGATGATGACATTTGTGTAGGGCCGCAATTCCGGATCGTCGATTTCTCGCTCGAGCAGTTGCGCAGCACCCCGTAACCCGCCCAGTGGATTCTTGATCTCGTGGGCGAGACCCCGAACTAACAATTGATTGGCAGCGTGCCGCTCGCGCTGCCGACCCTCACGGACAAAACGCATGAACTGGTCAATTCGCGTCAACTCCACGAGTAAATGCGCACCGGTGGCGCAATCGGGAATTCGAGTCAGCGTGCAATCCACCGGCACATCGCCCTCGCGGCCGCCACCGACGATGCTGAGTTCCCGCAACGTTACCGCTTGGCCGTCTGCCAGCACGCGTTCGATCAAAGGCGGCAGATCCGCGCCGCTTACGAATGTCGTAAGGGGTCGTCCGGTTACGCGTTTTGGGCCGATTGCCAACAACATTTGGGCGGCAGTATTCAGATACGTAATTTCCGAGCGCCGATCGCAGGTCAGAACCGCTGTGCTCAAAAACCCGAGCAGACGCGCTTTTAAATTAGTCGACATCGGTTGCGCACCACAATGGTGCATCGGTGCCGGAAAAAAAGCGCCCCGTCTACAGAGCGCTTGCCGGTCCGCGTTAAACGCTGTAATAGAGCTCGAATTCAACGGGGTGGGTACTCATCCGCAATCGCGTCACTTCTTCCATCTTCAAGCCGATATAGGCATCGATCGTATCGTCAGTGAATACACCGCCCGCTTTTAGGAATTCGCGATCGCTATCCAGTGCGTCCAAGGCGGTATCCAACGAATGCGCCACGGTCGCCACTTGGCGTTCTTCTTCGGGCGGCAAATCGTAGAGGTCCTTGTCGAACGGATCGCCCGGGTGAATTTTATTTTGGATGCCATCCAATCCCGCCATCAACAATGCCGTAAACGTCAAATACGGATTACCGGAGGCGTCCGGAAAACGAATTTCGACTCGACGTGCCTTCGGGTTCGAGACATACGGGATGCGGCAGGATGCGGAACGATTACGCGCTGAATAAGCTAATAGCACCGGTGCTTCGAAGCCGGGTACCAAACGTTTATAGCTATTCGTTGACGCGTTGGTAAAGGCGTTCAGAGAGCGCGCGTGCTTAAAAATTCCGCCGATATAATACAGCGCGATTTCACTCAGTCCGCCGTATTCATCACCGCTGAAAATTGCGGTGCCATTCTTCATGAGCGATAAATGCACATGCATGCCGGAACCATTATCTCCTACTAGTGGTTTCGGCATAAAGGTCGCGGTCATACCGTGTGCATGGGCGACGTTATGCACGCAGTATTTATAAACCTGCAGTTCATCGGCTTTGGCGACGAGGCTGTTGAACAGGGTACCGATCTCACACTGTCCCGCGGTACCCACCTCATGATGGTGGACTTCAACGTCAATGCCCATCTCCTGCATCGCCATACACATTGCAGAGCGCACATCCTGTAACGAATCGACCGGCGGTACCGGAAAGTAGCCACCTTTGACGCCCGGCCTGTGGCCGATATTGCCTTCATCAAAATCACGACCGGAATTCCAAGCCGCTTCGGACGAGTCGATCTCATAGAAAGAGCCACTCATATCGACGCCCCAACGCGCCGCGTCGAATACGAAAAACTCGGCCTCCGGCCCGAAGTTTGCGGTATCCGCAATTCCGGTAGACTGTAAATACGCCTCGGCGCGTTTGGCTATGGATCGAGGGTCGCGCTCGTAGCCCTGCATCGTCGCCGGTTCAATGACATCGCAGCGCAGATGCATAGTGGTTTCCTGCATGAACGGATCGATGACCGCCGATGCCGGGTCCGGCATAAGGATCATGTCAGACTCGTTGATGCCCTTCCAACCGGCAATGGACGAACCATCGAACATTTTACCGTCTTCGAAAACGGCTTCATCGACCATCGTTGACGGCACAGAGACATGTTGTTCCTTACCGCGGGTATCGGTGAATCGGAAATCGATAAACTTTACGTGTTGATCTTCTATGTTTTTCAATACATCCGCGGCTGACATGTAGCGTTCCTCTGTATGTTCAAGTTTGGGGCCAATGAAATTGGCGTGCGCGAAGCACGCCGGACGCGTTGTAAGCCGTCCGTACCGTTATAGCTAATGCAGAAACTATGCCAACTTCGACGGCTGAATCGTTACCCCGCGCCGCCTTGGGCGCAACGAAATCAAACGTCCATGTCTGCACCATTATAGTGCCGCGTCGCGCCCGATGCACCATTATTGTGCGGACACGACGTAGTGTACGCTGACCGATTCGATGATATGTTTGAGGTCATCGTGCGCCTTGACGGCCTCCTGGAAGTCCCGGGCTAATTTCAACCGCGCCGCGTCGTCGCGCTGCGCGGATATTGGAATCAATAGTTCAACCCGTACTTTTCCACGTAGATAATGCAACGTCACCATATCGATGTAGCGAGCGGCGTCGATGCCTGACAACGCGTCATCGAGCCGCTGCTTAAGCTCAGTACGCATCGGCATGTCCAGGCTTGGAGGCTCTATCTCGTCGTCCTCGGGGTCGATATGCACAGTCACATCGGTGACCGCGACGAATTCATCGATTAGGCCCCGTCGTACCACCTCGCTAATGTGGTGTCCCTCGGATACACTGATTCGGCCGTCGACTTGAATATGCACGTCCACGAGTGCCTGGCTTGCCATGCGTCGAGTGCGCAGTAAATGTAGATCCGTTACCCCGTCAGCCGCAAGAATCGTGCTCCGAATTTTCGCGACCTGCTCAGCATCCAATCCCGTATCAACCAGTTCCTTCAGCGCGTCGCTGCCCAATCCCCACCCAATTTTCGCGATCATCATGGCCACGCCGATCGCCGCTACCGCATCGAGATAGGTCATGCCCATCAGGCTGCCCGAGATACCCACGAGGACTATGAGCGACGATACCGCGTCGCTGCGGTGATGCCAGGCGTTGGCTTGTAGCAGGTTGGAACGGAATCGCTGAGCGACAGCGGTGGTATAACGAAACAGACCTTCTTTCGATACAATAGTCACCACCACCATCAGCAAGGTAAACGGTAGCGGCGTACCGAGCGTTTCCGGTGACATCAAGCGACGCCCGGCGTTGATGGATATCCCCAGCGCCACCAGCAACAACATGATAGCAACGCCGACTGTAGCGGCGGTCTCGAACCGCGAATGACCATAGGGATGTTCGGCATCCGCGGCCTTGGCGCCCTGCCACACCGCGAATAACACCATAAGATCGGTAACGATATCGGACAGGGTGTGGACACCGTCGGCAACTAAGGCGTGTGAGCCTCCGGTTATACCCGACACGATCTGCCCGCAGGCCAGACCGAAATTGACGCCGATGCCGACAATCGTCACACGGCGGCTCGCGCGGTAACGAACCGGGTCCGTGGTATCCAACACTGTCGTGTCGATGGAAGACACGGTTTCGCGCGTCACAACCGATGCAAAGGGTGTCCGCGGTGATCGAATCATCGTGATGCTGCCACGACTTTCACCATAACTACGATTAGCCGGCGCTGGGTCATAGATACCAATCCTTCGGCAGCTGCTCGGCTGGCAGCGGCCGGACCTCCAGTTGGCGCTGCCCGCTGTCACGATAGACGATGTCGAGCCGCACCGAAACCGTGCCGCGGCCTTGGCCGATGCGCGCTGTAAGGCGCGCTGCCAACGCTATGTTGTCGTCGCAGTCCTCACTGTCCAATAACGCCAATGGGCCGGAATGACTCACGCTGAGAAGATGCGAAAAGCAGCGGCGATAGCCTCCCAAAAACCGCGATCCGCCCGCGTCTCGAGCAATAATTAGTTTCATATTCGGCCGTGGCCGCAGGTGGCGCCCGACTTTCAACAACATAATGTCATCGAAATCATACTGCTTGGTTCCACGGTAATGCCAAAGATCTCGCAGCTTGCCGGAATACGATGCATCGGTCAGAAAACAACAGCCCTCCTGCGGGCTGTGCATCGTCATTAAGGCCGAATCGTTGAACCAATTCAATTTGCGGTTTGCAACGACTCGCGGCGTTGCGACACTGGGCGCTGACTCAAGACTTCGCCGGTGACGATAAAATCGAAGTCGTGCTGCTCCATCCACTCCCGAGCCTTGCCTACGATAAACGATTTACAATCGAGACACGGATTCAGATGAGCGCCGTAGCCATGCTTAGGGATGATTACAACGTCTTTGTATGCCTCTATAACATCAATGATATGCAGATTGATGCCGAGTTGTTCCGCGCCCCACAACGCGTTATTGCGTTTAGGACGATCGATGCTGGTTCGAATTGCATGGGTGTGGTCTTCTACGCAAAATCTAGTAATGTAATTCAGTCCTTCGACATGCACATACCGACTTTGCACGATCTTGGCGGCCAACATTGAATCCAATCCGCCCGAGACCAAAGCGACTGCCTTACGACGAACTTGCATCGAAACGGTGGGAATGAGTGGTGGAGTGAAAGAAAATTTTAACAAACCCGTGATTCGGTCGACAACCGCGGCTCGTCCGTGACACCACACAGACGTGATGCGCGGCACACAAAGAAAAAGGCCCGTTGCCGGGCCTCGTTCTGAAGACATCGACCCATCATTGGGCCGGCTCCTCCTCGGTGGTTTGGACGCTT
>CAXMMZ010000008.1:0-9569 GCA_964194565.1 Arenicellales bacterium | reverse complement strand
CAATGCACCGACTGCCGCCCCGCCGGACACGCCAAGAATGTAGGGATCAGCCAATGGGTTGCGTAGTAACACCTGCATTTGCGCGCCGGCCAGCGCCAACATTCCGCCCACCAATAATCCGGTCGTAACACGAGGCCAACGCAATCTCCATACCACGTCGTAACCGGCCAACGTCGTATCACCGGCCAATATACCGGCCAATTGCGACCACCCCAATGCAACGCTACCCGCGGCCAGCGCCCAAACGATGCTCGCGATGACCAACGCCACTAACGACGTCAGTAACCAGCCAGAGGATATTCGCGACACCATCAGTGGCCGCTAGCTTGGATAATTCACCAAGGGTTCGAAGTTGAGTAGCAGATCAATAAAACAGGTTGGATAATCGCTCTAGCATTCATAGCGGATGCTAATGTGTACGGGCACGTAGGAAGTGGAATTCGGCTTATTCGGGAATAGGCTTATTAATTTCATCATGGCAGATTTCGCTTTCACAGTATCCGCCCACAATGCCTGGTTGCGATCGCAACGGGATGGCGGAGAGGGTGGGATTCGAACCCACGTGGGGCTATTGCCCCCAACAGATTTCGAGTCTGCGCCGTTATGACCGCTTCGGTACCTCTCCAATAACTTCGATTTTCTTACCGTCGGCGCTGAAAGCGACGGCAACTACGATTCAACCAGGCTTGGTATGAACCGGTTTGGGTGGTTATTTTAGCACGCCCGCATCAGCACCGCGTCCCATCCGCGTGCAGGGAGGACCGTTTCCGGACAAAAAACTCCGTGAGCAACGCGCCGCACTCGTCGGCCAACACGCCGGTGGTGGAGTCGCATCGATGGGTCGTGAACGGCGAATCCAACACATTAACCACCGAGCCGGCGGCGCCGCGGTCGGGGTCGCGCGCACCGAACACGACGTGTTGCAGCCGCGCATTTAAAATCGCGCCCGCACACATGATGCACGGCTCCAAAGTCACGTACAGTGTGGCATCGGTCAGCCGATAGTTACCCGTACCCGCAGCGGCGTCGCGAATGGCCGCGATCTCGGCATGGTGGGTCGGGTCATGGCTCGCGATCGGCCGATTCCAACCGCGGCCAATGATGGCGCCGCCCGACACCACCACGGCACCGATCGGGACTTCCGACTCACTTTCGGCAAGTGCCGCGCACGCCAAGGCTTCGCGCATCCAACGTTCGTGTCTCGACAGGGACTCCATCAGCAAATATCACTGCGGGCTGTTAGTTCGCTACTCCCACTCGATGGTCGCAGGCGGCTTATTGGAAATATCGTAGGTAACCCGGCTCACGCCGCGCACCTCATTAATTATTCGGTTCGATATGATTTCCAACACGTCGTAGGGAATATGCTTCCATTTGGCCGTCATGAAATCGATGGTTTCGACGGCTCGCAATGCGATCACGTATTCGTAGGCACGATTATCGCCGACGACACCAACGGATTTGACCGGCAGAAACACCGCGAAGGCTTGGCTGATTTCGTCGTACAGATCATATCTACATAGTTCCTCGAGATAAATCGCATCGGCAAGACGTAGCAGATCGGCGTAGTCTTTGCGCACCTCGCCGAGAATGCGCACGCCAAGCCCCGGGCCCGGAAACGGATGCCGGTAAATTATCGTGTGGGGCAGTTCGAGTCGAACGCCAATTTCGCGTACTTCATCCTTGAACAACTCGCGAAGCGGCTCCAGCAATTTGAGCTTCATTCGTTTCGGTAAACCGCCGACGTTATGGTGCGATTTGATGACTTTGGCCTTGCCGGTCGCCGACCCCGCCGACTCGATGACGTCCGGATAGATCGTGCCCTGGGCAAGCCAGTGTGCGTCTTCGATTCGGTCCGCTTGCTCTTGAAACACCTCGATGAAGGTGTTGCCGATGATCTTGCGTTTCTGCTCCGGGTCGGACACGCCTGCTAGGCGATCAAGAAATCGTTGTTCTGCGTCCACCCGCACCACACGAACACCCAAGTGTTCGGCGAATGTCTGCATGACCTGATCGCCTTCGTGCAATCGCAGTAATCCGTTATCGACAAAGATACAGGTTAACTGCGAACCGATTGCTCGATGCAGCAAGGCCGCGACGACCGACGAATCGACACCACCCGACAACCCCAAAACGACCGAATCGCCGCCGACCGCACGCTGGATCGACGCAATTTGATCGTCGATGATATTGGCGGGGTTCCATTGTGATCCGCAGCCGCAGATATCGTGCGCGAAACGGTTGATGATGTGTTGCCCCTGACGGGTGTGGGTGACTTCGGGATGAAACTGCACGCCGTAGAACCTACGCCCCGGGTCGGCGATTGCCGCAATTGGGCAACTCTCGGTCCGCGCGATTACCTCAAATCCCGGCGGCGCACACATCACGCGATCACCATGACTCATCCATACATCAAGTAGCGCGTGTCCGGCGGAGTCCGATGCGTCGGCCAACCCCTGCAGCAGCGCGGTGGGAGATTCGGCGACGATTTGTGCGTATCCGTATTCCTGATGGCTCGCGGTTTCGACTTCACCGCCGAGCTGCGCGACCATGGTCTGCATACCGTAACAAATTCCGAGTACTGGTAAACCCCATTCCAACACTTCGGGGTCGACCTGCGGCGTTTGCTGCGCGGTCACAGTCGACGGTCCGCCCGATAGCACGATGCCGCGCGGTTTAAACGCCTTCATTTTTTCGAGCGGCACGTCCCACGCGTAGATTTCGCTATAAACACCGGCTTCGCGGATGCGACGCGCGATCAGCTGCGTGTACTGTCCGCCGAAATCGAGGACAAGGATGCGCTCCGCGTGCGGGTTGGTCATATCAACGCGGATCGACCGGTGCGCACTCAGGATGAGCGCCAACGCGTCGCATCAAGCCACGATACCAGCGACGCGAGTCAGACTTCGGATTGATAATTCGGCGCCTCTTTGACGATGGTTACATCGTGCACATGGCTTTCACGCATGCCGGCGCTGGTGATGCGTACGAAATGCGCACGAGCGCGTAATTCCTCGAGCGTACAACTGCCGGTATAGCCCATACTGGCGCGCAACCCACCCATTAACTGATGGATGATATTCGCCATTGGCCCCTTATACGGCACCCGGCCTTCGATCCCTTCAGGCACGAGTTTATCGGGATCGCGGACGCCTTCCTGGAAATAGCGATCCCGGGACCCCTGCTGCATCGCGCCCAACGAACCCATGCCGCGGTAGGTTTTGTACGAGCGGCCCTGGAACAACTCGATGTCGCCGGGAGACTCGTCGGTACCGGCCAGCAAGCTGCCGGCCATGATCGCGTGCGCGCCGGCGGCGACGGCTTTGGCGATATCCCCGGAGAAGCGAATTCCGCCATCGGCAATTACGCTGACATCCGACTCGCGCAAGGCACGCGATACATTGGAGATCGCGGTTACCTGCGGCACCCCGACACCCGCGACGACTCGGGTCGTGCAAATCGAACCCGGACCAATCCCCACTTTGATCGCGTCGGCGCCTGCGTCCACCAGATCCCGCGCCGCCCGTGCCGTCGCGACGTTGCCCGCCATAACGTCCAACTCCGGGAATTCCCGCTTGACGCGCTCGACGCGTTCGATCACGCCGGACGAGTGCCCGTGCGCAGTGTCCACGACCACCATATCGACACCGGCCGCCACAAGCTGCTGCACGCGTTCGTCGGTATCGGCACCCACGCCAACCGCCGCCGCCACCAGCAAGCGTCCCAATGCGTCCTTGCATGCGCTCGGATTTTCGGTTGATTTCTGAATGTCTTTGACAGTGATAAGGCCTTTCAATCGGAAGTCATCGTTCACGACGAGGATCTTTTCGATCCGGTGTTTATGCAACAAGCCCATAACTTCGTCACGCGATGCTCCCTCTTTCACCGTCACGAGCCGCTCCTTAGGCGTCATCACGCTACTCACCGCTGCATCGTAACGGGTTTCAAAACGCAAATCGCGACTGGTAACGATGCCGACGACTTTATCGCCATCGGTCACCGGCACGCCCGAAATCTGGTGATCGCGGGTCAGCGCGATCACGTCTCGTATGGAGGTATCGCCACCTACCGTGATCGGATCGCTGATAACCCCACTTTCGAATTTTTTGACCTTGCGCACCTCAACGGCCTGTTGTTCGGGCGTCAAATTACGGTGCACCACTCCGAGGCCGCCGTGTTGCGCCAAACAAATCGCGGCACGGGCTTCGGTGACCGAATCCATCGCCGCGGAAAGCAATGGAATATTCAGCGTTAATCGTGGTGTGAGGCGGGTCGCGAGATTGACATCACGAGGCAATGTCGATGAATAGGCAGGGACCAACAGGACGTCGTCAAACGTCAGGGCTTCTTCGATGTTTTCCATCGGCGGATTATACGGACTCGGCGATAACCGGTAAACCGGCGACTGCGAATCGGATACAATGCGCGGCAGGCTTGGAGTTAAGTAATGACGTTAAATACGGTGCCGAAATGTACTAAGCGCAGCGCGAACACGGGCGCAATCGTGATGTGTCTAATGCTGGCTACGGGCTGCGCCACCATTCAACGAGGTCACGAATCCAGGGGTACGCTAAAAATCGCGGAGCAAGCGCTCGAACATGTCACCGCAACGGACCATGTGTGGCGCTTGGTGGATCCCGCGACCGGATCGAAATCGGCGGACCTCGATACGTTGCTCGACGCGGCCCGAGCTGCGCATCGAGCACGTGACTACGACAACGCGATACGTATAGCGAAACGCGTGATCGATGCGGCCCGGCTCGGCATCCGCCAAGCCCGCGGGCAACGTAACGCCGCGCCGTATTATCCGGAACTGTGATCGCCGTCCGCGACCTCGACCGGTCGCATACCGACGCCGCACGCCAAATGCCGCCATGCACGACGAGCTACTGAACCAACACCGCGCGGCACCTGCGCGCCGGACCTTTTCGGTTACCGAGTTAAGCCGCGAGGTACGCCTGCTGCTCGAGTCGGGTTTCCCCGACATATGGGTCGAGGGCGAAATTTCCAACCTCGCGACGCCGGCCTCCGGACACCTTTATTTTACCCTAAAGGATGCGCACAGCCAGGTACGCTGTGCGTTGTTTCGCAACCGCCACGTCAAGCTTAGTGCGACACCCGCCGATGGCCTTCAAGTATTGGTCCGCGGTCGGCTCAGTCTGTATGAGCGCCGCGGCGATTTTCAACTGATCGCGAGCTACCTCGAACATGCCGGGGAAGGCGCGTTGCGCCGCGCATTTGAGTTATTGAAGCGCAAATTGGAAGCGGAAGGCGTCTTCGACCCCGCTCATAAGCAACCGTTGCCCGAATTTGCAGATCGGGTCGGTGTCATAAGTTCAGCGAGTGGGGCTGCGTTGCGCGACGTGTTGAGCACTCTGCGGCGGCGCTTCCCCGCGCTCGCGGTACAGCTCTACCCTGCCGCCGTACAAGGCACTGCAGCGACGCAACAGATCGTCGATGCAGTGCAACTCGCCGAGCGCGTGGGCTCGTGCGATGTGCTTCTTCTGGTGCGTGGTGGCGGCTCGCTCGAGGATTTGGCCGCATTCAATTCCGAATTGGTGGCACAAGCGATATATGCGTGCGGGATTCCAATCGTGACGGGTGTCGGCCACGAGACCGACTTTACGATCGCGGATTTCGCCGCCGACCGCCGAGCACCGACCCCGACCGCGGCCGCCGAGCTGGTAAGCCCCGATGGTCAAGCGTTATGGCACCGCCTGTGCGAACTCCAAGCCCGGTTAAGCGGGCTTAGCGAACGGACGCTGCAATCGCTGCAGCAACGTGTCGACTGGCTGAGTCAACGGCTTGGCCAGGTACACCCCCAACAACAGTTGGCGTTGTGGCAACGACGTCTCGACGACCTATCGAAGACGCAACGGTTGCTGATCGACAATTTCATCAACGCGCAACGACGCAGCGTGACCGAATTAGCGGCGCGCATGGCGGCGCAAACCCCGATCCACCGCGTTGCGCAGCTGCAACTTCGGCGCATCGGTGCTGCGCGCGCACTGACTCGAGCGGGACGGTCAGCGTGGCAGCAGTACGGCTATCGGCTTTCGGTGCTGGAGACTCGGCTAACCGGCGCCAGTCCATCGGCCATACTGGAGCGCGGTTACGCCATCGTTCGCGACCCGCAACGCAATATGATTATCCGTCGCACCGACCAGGTGGCGGTGGGAGACAGCGTTGCTGCACGATTTGCGGTGGGCGAATTGCAGTTACGTGTAGTCGGCGTGAGTGGCGAGGACTGATCCGGATAGGTCATACAGGGCTTGGACCTCAGGGAATTCGAGCCGCGTGTGCTCCGTCTAATATCCTTCTTCTAATTCACTTGACATAATTCTCTCAACTAGCTGGTTTTTAATTGTTTTTAGCATATCTATTCAACATGAAGCGTAACTCGATCAGTCTTGTGCTCGTGCTAACTAGCGGCTGGATTGCGGCCGTTGCGTCGGCCACCGAGCTACCACTCGCGCGGCCGTCCCCGGGCGGACTCGCGATCGTCGATCTGGGACCCGCCACGGCCGAACGCCCGAACGCACGTTTTGGGCGTCGGCAGATACTGGTGGTGCGCGATCGACAACGCTGGATGGCCGTCGTCGGCTTGGCGCCAGGGATTGTTCCGGGTGAATACGTCATCGCGACCGAGCCCGAGGCGTCGCTACATACCTTTCAGGTACAGCCCACGATACAATCCGCAGACGCGAGTCGTACAGTAACGCCGAGCAACGCAATGCGGCTAACCACGGCACAGCTGGACGCCTACGCGACGGCAAGCACCGAACCCTGGAGCGAACCGAATCCGTTGCCGTGGCCGTTACAGCGACCGAGCGCCGGTGAGTACTGGCACGCCCACAGCGCCGCGGCCGACACATCAGACCAGTACCGTTCAATCGAAATCACCACCGCGGCCGGGGCCACGATCGGTGCCCCCGGTACCGGCACGGTCGTGCGTGTATTTACCGGTAGTCCGACCGGGCAATCGTCCGCACAATCGATACTAATCGACCATGGCCGCGGAATGGTCAGCATCGTTTATGGCCTTGACGCGGTGTCCGTGAATGCGCTGCAACCGGTACAGCGGGGTGAGCGACTAGGCACTGTCGGTAATCGCAGCGACGATACCGATCCATGGGTCGGATGGATGCTGTTTGTAAACGGCGTTACCGTCGATGCGTTGTTGTTTACGGGTGAACCGAAACTAGAGTAAGGTCGCGCCCCGTATGCATATTCTCGGTATTTCCGCGTATTACCACGACAGCGCGGCCGCACTGATAAAGGACGGCTACATCGTTGCGGCGGCGCAGGAAGAACGTTTCACACGAAAAAAACACGACGCGGAGTTCCCCCGCCACGCCGTCGAATTCTGTCTGGCCGAGGCCGGAATCGGCTTCGAGCAACTGCATCGTATCGTGTTCTACGATAAACCGCTCGTGAAGTTCGAGCGCCTGATCGAAACCTACATTGCCTACGCCCCGCGCGGATTCAAATCCTTCCTCGCGGCGATGCCGGTATGGCTTAAAGAAAAACTGTACTTGAAAAGCTTGCTCAGAAAGGAGTTGGCGGCGCTGGCTGGAATCAAATCCAAACAATTACCGGCGCTCATGTTTGCCGAGCATCATCAATCCCATGCGGCCTCGGCCTTCTTCGCGAGCCCTTTCGAAAAAGCAGCGGTAATTTGCATGGATGGGGTCGGCGAATGGGCTACCACTTCAATATGGCAAGGCGATGGCAATTCGCTCGCCCCTTGTTGGGAAATCGATTTTCCGCATTCGTTGGGGCTATTGTATTCCGCATTCACGTATTTTGCCGGATTTAAGGTCAACTCAGGAGAATACAAGCTTATGGGGCTCGCGCCCTATGGGGAACCAAAGTACGCCGATTTGATTCGTTCGGAGCTTATCGATCTTAAGCCGGATGGCACGTTCCGGTTGAATATGGACTATTTTAATTTCGCTACAGGCCTGACCATGACCAACACGAAATTCGACGTGTTGTTTGAGCGACCACCACGTGCGCCGGAGTCGGATCTGTGCCAACACGACATGGACATCGCTGCCTCGATTCAAGCCGTTACCGAAGACATCGTGTTGCGGTTAGGACACACCGTATTCACAGAGACTGACAACGACAATCTGTGTTTGGCGGGTGGGGTCGCACTAAACTGCGTGGCCAACGGCAGGCTGCGACGGGAAGGCCCATTTCGTAATATTTGGATTCAACCGGCCGCGGGCGATGCTGGTGGCGCGCTGGGCTGCGCACTCGCGGCATGGCACCAGGCATTTGAGCAACCACGGGAGGTTAATGGCGCTGACAGCATGCGCGGCAGCTATCTCGGACCGCACTATACGACGGCGCAGGCCAAAACCGAGCTCGATGCAGCGGGCGCACACTACGAGGTACTCGGTGACGAGCTGAATCAGCGCGTCGCGGCCCTGCTAGAGGACGGCAAGGTAATTGGCTGGTTTCAGGGACCGATGGAATTCGGGCCGCGGGCTCTTGGGGGCCGATCCATTATTGGCGATCCCCGACACCCCAGCATGCAAGCCACCATGAACCTGAAAATCAAGTATCGCGAGTCGTTTCGTCCGTTCGCGCCTGCGGTACTCGCGGAGCGTGCCGCCGACTATTTCGAACTCGACGGCCCAAGCCCGTATATGTTGCTGGTGGCACAAGTAATCCCGGCCCGGCGTATCGCCATGACCGACGAACAACAAGCATTATTCGGCATCGACAAGCTCAACGTGCCGCGCTCGGAACTGCCCGCCATTACCCATGTCGATTATTCCGCGCGGATTCAGACCGTACATGCCGATACCAACCCCCGCTTCCACGCACTGCTGACACAATTCGATGAGCTTACGGGATGCCCGGTATTGGTGAACACATCGTTCAACGTGCGCGGTGAACCCATCGTGTGCACGCCGGCAGATGCCTACCGGTGTTTCATGCGGACGCACATCGACTATTTGGTCTTGGGGTCGTTTTTACTCGACAAGACCGCTCAGCCGGAATGGACCGAGGAGGGGGATTGGCGAAACGAATTCCAGCTCGATTGAGCGCAAAAGAGGGCCGGAAGTTCGGCTTCACCCTCGGGATGGCCTTTCTGGTGTTGGGAGGCATCGCGTGGTGGCGCGACCATGAGGCTATCAGCCTCGTCCTCTGGGCGATTGGTGGTTCGCTGTTGGTGGCCGGCTTGTTGTTTCCGGCCCGTTTGGGTCCCGTGCAGCGTGGGTGGATGGGAATGGCACTGGCCATTTCGAAGGTGACGACGCCGATTTTCATGGGGATCATGTACTTTGTCGTTTTTGCGCCAATGGGGGCGGTGATGCGATTGTTTGGGCACAACTCTCTCACCACGAACCACGGTGGTGATTCGGTTTGGGTTCCGCGTGCGGCGGGCCAGCAGAGCGATTTGGAACGTCAATTCTGAGGGCGGAGATCATGAGTAACACGAGCTTGGTGCGCGAATTCTGGCTGTTCATGAAGGTCCGGAAAAAATTCTGGTTACTGCCGATCATCATCATGATGCTTCTGGTGGGCACGTTGTTGGTGTTTGCTGAGGGGTC
>CAXMMZ010000007.1:0-4663 GCA_964194565.1 Arenicellales bacterium | reverse complement strand
AAACAATATGTGATCGGGACAAGTGAAACATTCGCGGTTACCAAAACGGGCTGCGAAATCCTCACTAGTGAAGAGCGGAATGTGGTGATCAAGTAAACGATCGTACGCTGCGCGGATGTTTCCGCAACTCCTGATACCAATCTGCTGTAGACTCCGCGTATGACGATTGCGCCGATTCCGTCAGTCGGTGATTTCGTGCACGGTGCGTCTGCGACGCCGAAACCAGGTCATGCCAAGGATCAAGCCGATGGCTGCGCCGCTGACATGTGCAACGAGATTGACGGGACCCAGCTCTTCCGCCGAGAGGAGATGATAAACGTCGAACCCTATGTAGAACAGCGCCAACAGCCAGGCCGGCACCGCGACGGTGCCGAAAAATATGAGAAACCACCAGAAGCAGCGGATCTTACCGGACGGCCAAAAGTACGTGAGCAGGGCCATCATGCCCATGACTACCCCTGAGAGACCAACAGTCGGGAGCGGGTCGTTCGCCGACGCCATTACCAGCGAATAGCTGATACTGGTACCAAAAGACATCAGTAGCACGACCATTGCGAAAGATAAACTGCCGATGATCAACTCTACCGCAGCCGCAAAGGCAAAGAAAAAAAACAAATTTCCGATAACGTGAGCCCAACTGCCGTGCGCAAAATTAGAGGTCAGCATGGTAACCGGGTCCCAGGAACTGGGGTGATACCAAAGTTGTTTCGTCTTCAGCGGCGGCACAGCGGATTTATAGCTTGCATACTCACGCGTGAGAACATCCCGCACATAGTCTTTGCTGTCCTGGGCCGAGAGCCCTGCGAATTTTTTGCTGCCCTCGACGTAATCATTAAGCAGCGATTTCGAATCCTCGGCGATCGTCATTTGCGTGACAAATTCGAAGCAGTCCGCGACGGTTGAGCCCCCCAGCGACTTGTTCATGGCCATCCGTTCGATGGCCGTGCGGCTGTTCCCGCAATGCGCCAGCGTTTTATCGAAGAATTCGACCTCGTTACGGAACTGCAGAAAGTAGATAACGACACAGAGGATGGAAATCAGAATCGTAATCACCGGCAGGCGTGCCAGCTCGAGATCGAATCGATACGGAAAAAATAACATGGGCCGGTCGTCTATTGTCGTCGTAAGCCCATCCTAGCAACCCTTCGCAGCCGGTTCCACTTGCGGATTCTGTTAAGGTCGTGGGAACAGTTTGGAGGACGAGAAATACCGTAGCCAACGCAACCGACACTCGACCATTGGCGGAGTAGTCCGCTTCGGACATGCGCCTCTGTGCAAGTTGAAGTAGCCGAACTCCACCGACAAATACTCAGTGTCGCGATCGCCCAGGCAGACGCAGTAGTATAGCCAGACTCAAGATGTACGCGAAACCAACATCGAAGTATTAATCGCGCGATCGGACGCTACGATCTAGGCGTTAATTGTGGAAACCTTAATCATTCTCAATATCACCGGTCCAATGGATTGAAAACAGCTAAAGCTGGGGCTGCTGTTGAAGGAAGCACATTCGCAAGAATCGTGTTCATATTGGTATTTGGATGCGTCGTCGGCGCGGTTTCATCATTGGCTGCAATCGGTTTTGTGGAGGCCATCGACTGGCTCAACGACCTATTGCTGGTTTCACCACGCAGCCGCATGATTGCCGGTGATTCGTCGTGGGTGGTGGTCGCGACCATCCTGGTTCCGACTATTGGTGGATTAGTTGTTGGAATAATTGTGCTTTTTATTCCGGAGAAACGGCCACACGGTCCGCCCGATGCAATTCGCGCGGTGCAAGGATTTGGCGGACATATCTCGCCCCGGGCCGGGGTATTAACCGCCTTGGCCAGTATGGTCGGGCTTGGCTGCGGTGCATCGGTCGGCCAGTACGGCCCCTTGTCGCATATGGGCGCGACCATCGGCGCATTCCTGTCGCGATTTAGCGGCAGCGGCCGGCCCATGGGTACGATCGGTGTTGGCTGTGGCGTCGCCGCGGCAATTTCCACTGTTTTTAATGCACCTATCGCGGGTATCGTTTTCGCCCACGAAATCATCTTGCGTCACTACTCGCTGCGTGCTTTCGCCCCCATTACCGTTTCTTCGACCGTTGGATACATACTCGTTAATGTCGTGTTTCATCGAAACCCGTTGTTTCGCGTCGAGGATGTACGGGTGTTATATGCGCCGGAATTTCTTGGTTTTGTTGTGATTGGTGTTCTCGGCGCGTTGGTCGCCGTTATATTCATGCACAGTATCTTGTATTTCGGTCAATTGTCTTCGCGGTTGAATATATCGCAATACCTTAAACCGATGTTGGCCGGTGCATGCGTCGGAATTGTGGCCATATGGATTCCAGATATTCTAGGTATAGGTCGGGAGACACTACGTTTTGCGATTATCGACGATGCCTTTACTACTGGCGAATTAGCCATCACTCTCATCGCTAAGATAGCCGCCACGGCACTGTGCATCGGTTTTGGTTTCGCTGGCGGCGTTTTTAGCCCCGCCTTGTTGATTGGAATTTTGTTCGGCGCGCTCGTTGGTTCGAGACTTGAAATCGCCGGGGTTGCATTGCATTCTGATCTATCGATTTACGCTATTTGTGGCATGGCCGCGGTGGCCAGCCCTGTCATCGGTGCACCGTTGACTTCGATACTGATCGTGTTCGAACTCACGCGCAATTATGGATTAACCACAGCCGTCATGGTTAGTGTCGTATTCTCCAATGTTGTCGCCTATCGCGTTTTTGGCCGATCATTGTTCGATGTGCAGCTAAAGTCACGCGGATTTGATTTGTCGTTTGGTCGCGATAAAGTGGTACTCGATCATCGCACCATCGAAAACTATGTCACGCAGAGCTTTACCCGACTTACGATAGCCGATACCTTGCACGAGGCTAAGAACAGACTATTGGCTGACTCCAATACAGAAGCTTATGTCGTATCTGAACAACAACAATACGTCGGCACTATAACTCTGATGCAGTTGCTGGATCTCGAACAGTCCAATCAATCATTTGAACAAGCGGTTGGACATTTTGCTAGACCCGAATCTTTGGTGTTTACTGAATCGACAACCATATGGGCAGCCATGGATACCATGGAGGATTTTGTTGGCGAAAGCATTCCGGTAGTGAAGTCTGACGAGCATCGCACCCTGGTCGGCGTTGTGTTCGAAGCATCGGTGGTAAAAGCTTATCTCGATACTATCAAGCAGATGCGAGCCGAAGAGCACGACTCTAATTAATGCGCACCCTGTTTACTTTTCTAACATCCGTTCCGCTCGTGCTGATTGCCTATGGGGGCGTGCAGGCCGACGAACCATTGACTGTCGTTTCCTGGGGCGGGCCGTATGCCGCCAGTCAGCAACAAGCTTACATTGCACCTTTTACTGCCGAAACCGACATCACTGTTAAGTTACGCGAGCACCAGGGAGGGTTGGATGAAATCGAAGATCAGGTGCGTAATGCTAAAGTCACATGGGATGTGGTGGACATGATATTCGCGGACAATATTTCAGCCTGCGAGAAAGGTTTACTCGAGGCCATTGATCATCAAATCCTGTATCCCGCACCGGACGGTATGGCGGCAAAGGATGATTTTATTGACGGCAGTTTAACCCCGTGTGGCGTGAGTCACAATATCGCATCCGTAGTTCTCGCATATCATCGAGACGCCTTCCCCGGTGAAAAACCGTCGAAGATTAAAGATCTTTTTGATTTAGAACATTTTCCCGGCAAACGTGCACTGCAAAAAACCCCGTCGCCAATTTGGAATGGGCTTTACTTTCTTATGATGTGCCGAGAGAAGATCTTTACAATCTGTTAAGCACCGATCGTGGATTGAAACTCGCGTTCTCAAGACTCGACAGCATCCGCGAACACATTGTGTGGTGGACCGACGTCAGTGAGCCGGTAACGCTGTTGACTAGCGGCGCGGTCGCGATGGCATCCGGCTTCAATGGTCGATTTTTCAACGCGATGGTGGAAGACAAGCAGACGATAAATATCATTTGGGATGGCCAGTTGTATAGCTATTCGACCTGGGGGATTCCAAAAGGCAGCAGGCACCGCGATCAGGCGATGCAGTTTATTCGATTCGCGACCGAAACATGGCGTATGGCGGAACTCAGCGCCTATATTGCCTATGGTCCCACGCGTAAATCCGCGGCGAAACTGGTCGACACCCATTACGAATCCGGAGTGGACATGCGGTCGCACTTGCCCAACAACCCGGTTAACTTTCAGGGCGCAATTGAAAAAGATTACGAATGGTATGCAAAGACTGGGGATCGCCTAACCGAACGTTTCGATGCCTGGTTACAATCCCAGTAACAATTGACAACGATTTCCATCGGCGAACGGTAAGAGTACTAGCGTGGAAAAACAAATGAAGCTCTCGATCACCGCGCGCAGTCACCGCCGCCCTCGACAGACGCCGTATGGATAACGCCGTAGCGAACGTAGCTGCGCCCATTGCGATCGGCCATCGCCGACACGCTTATCGCACGGAGGCTATGCCTCCGTCGGAATTCGGCGCGGGGCCTACGTGCTTACCTCTCTAAAGACACCGAAACCACTCGCCCATTCGCGAATCTTGACTAAAACGCCTGTGACCCAACCTAATCCCGGCTCAAATCCCTGATCGTGCTGGCCTATGGCCGCGGCCCGCGGAATCCACTGAGC
>CAXMMZ010000006.1:0-8916 GCA_964194565.1 Arenicellales bacterium | reverse complement strand
CGGCGAGAGGGCTTGCACATACCAGAACGATGGCGGCGCAGGTGGTGAAGATACGATTCATAGCGTGCTGACTCCGCAAATCGGGTTGGTGTTCTATTCGGGGTTTACAGTTGCGAAATAGGCAGCAATGTCCGCTATGTCCGCATCGGTCATCGTGGCGGCGTGGCCGCGCATCGTGGGATGGCTACGTTGTTCGGCCCGATAAGCCTTCAGCGCTGCAGCCAAATACGCTGCATGCTGGCCACCGAGTTTCGGGACGCGATAGCCGGGGTAGGCGTTACGCAATCCGGGTACGCCATGGCAGCCCATGCACGTAAACGCTTTTTTACGACCGGCGGCCGGGTCGCCGGCCGCCAGAAGCGGCGTCGACACCAGTAACCCGGTTAGCAAGAATGCGAGCGCGCGCAATGTATTCATCGATCGAACCAACCTCATGGTTATGCAGTGCGAACGTGCGTAACCATAAGGAAGAGCGCCCGGCTCTGCAACTTTTTTTGCGCGCGAACGCGGCCGACGCAGTGATCTGCGGTCGGGCGCCACCGGCCGCAGTCGGTATTGAACTTGACTGCGGCTCGCAAGTGCGATTAGGTAGCGGTACGAAATTAGTAGGGTGGGGCGGCTGGCCAATGTGGGCCAGTGGCGAAGATAACAAGCCCCTGATCGATACTGGGCGAGCGGACTGCTTTGGATTCTGGGCCGTCCGCCATGAATTGGTTAAAGATAACTTAAGTCACTGAAAATTCGACGTTGTTCTGGAATGTTTCAAGCATTTACGGACATCCCTGCAGCGTCCATAACTACCGCTGAGGAGTTGGAGGAAGTATGCCGTCGTATTCCACCGAAAATATTAGAAACATCGCGCTCATCGGCCACGCCGGCTCGGGCAAAACGGCGCTGACCGAAGCGTTACTGCATGCGGCCGGTGCGATTCCGAACAAAGGCAGTATTGCCAAGGGAACGACCGTCAGCGATTTTGATGTTTTAGAGCAAAAACATCAGCACTCGTTAAATGCCTCGGTCGCATCGTTCGACCATCAAGGCCGGCACCTCAATCTCATTGATACGCCCGGCTACCCTGATTTCGTCGGCCCCGCACTCGCCGTGTTGCCGGCAGTGGAGACCGCGGCGGTGGTAATCAATGCCGAGGCCGGTATCGAAACGATGACTCGGCGCATGATGCTGTGGGCCGCCGAGCGCAAGCTGTGCCGCATGATCGTCGTGAATAAGATTGATGCCGACGGCGTGAACCTGGAGTCGTTGATGTCGGAAATCCAGGAGACGTTCGGTTCCGAGTGTCTGGCAATTAACTTACCGTCGGGCGGCGCTGAGCGCGTCGTCGATTGTTTTTTCGAACCGTCCGGCGATGCCGATTTTTCGTCGGTCGAGGAAGCACACACGGCGATTATCGATCAAACCGTCGAAGTCGACGAAGAACTCATGACGATGTATCTAGAGCAGGGCGAGATCGCTCCGGAGCAGTTGCACGATCCGTTCGAACAAGCATTGCGGGAAGGGCATTTGGTGCCGGTGTGTTTCACCTCGGCGGAGAGCGGCGCAGGAATCAACGAGTGGTTAGATATCGTGGCAAAGCTCATGCCGAATCCGCTGGAAGGCAATCCGCCACGATTGGTCAATGGCGAGGGCGACGACGCGCAGGCCATTAGCGTTGACCCCAAGCCCGACAATCACGCCCTGGCTCATGTGTTTAAGGTGGCGTTTGACCCGTTCGTCGGTAAGATCAGCGTTTTTCGTATGCATCAGGGCACGATTAAAAAAGACAATCAGTTGTTCGTCGGTGATGCCAGAAAAGCATTTCGGGTCGGCAGTGTATTCGCGTTGCGAGGCAAAGAGCATATCGATGTCGATTGCGCGATTCCCGGCGATATATGCGCGCTTAGTAAAGTGGACGAAACACACTACGACGCGGTGTTGCATGATTCCCACGAGGAAGACTCTATCCACATGGGTTCGTTGTCGTTGCCGTCACCGATGGTGGGCGTCGCGGTGGTTGCGAAGAGTCGAGGCGATGAACAAAAAATCTCGGAGGGGTTGCACCGGCTCGCCGGAGAAGATCCTTGCATCCGAATCGAACGCAACCCGAGCGCCAACGAAACTGTGTTGCGGGGCCTCGGAGATTTGCATTTGCGCATCGCCATGGAGCGCATGAAAGAGCAATACAATGTCGAGATCGATACTCACTTACCGACGATTCCGTATACCGAGACGATCACCCGTAAGGCCGAAGGGCATTGCCGCCATAAAAAACAAACCGGTGGCGCCGGCCAGTTTGGCGAGGTGTATTTGCGTGTGGAGCCGTTGCCTCGCAACGGCGGATTTGAATTCGCAAACGAAATTGTCGGCGGCGTAATTCCGTCACAGCTGATACCGGCCGTCGAGAAGGGCGTGCGTCAATTATTGGAGAACGGTGCGTTCGCCGGATTTCCTATGCAAGATCTGCGTGTCGCGCTGTATGACGGTAAGTACCACGCCGTAGATTCCAAAGAAGTGGCATTTGTTGCTGCCGGAAAGAAGGCATTTATCGACGCGGTGAGCAAGGCCAAGCCTATCGTGCTGGAGCCGATCACCGAGTTGGAGGTTGTCGCACCCAGCTCGAGTATGGGCGATATTACCGGCGATTTGTCGTCGCGGCGCGGGCGTGTAAATAGTACCGATTCATTACCCGGATCGATGATAAGTATCGCCGGTCTCGTGCCGCTCGCGGAAATGGACGACTACCCGTCGCGCTTAAAATCGATGACGGGCGGAGAGGGTTCTTACACGATGGAGTTTAGCTCTTATGATCCGGCACCCGCCGACGTTCAAAAACGTCTAGCGCAGGCGTTTCGACACCCTGGGGACGACTAGATTTCCGCGGCGGCGGGTCCACACATCGAACTCACGATTTACGACTTATCAAGCCGGCGGCGGATTTCGCGCAATGCCTGTTGCGCGATGCGCTGCTCAGCAACGGACGGGGCGGTGCGTTGCGGTTCTGGGGCGTCGTGGGGTTCGGCCATAAGTTGCTTGAACAAACTCGATTCTCGGCGATAAAAACCCTTGGTGTGAAACGACTCGGCGAGTTGTAAGTGGGTGTAGTCGAGATGGTGGCAAAGCTCGTGCAACAGCGTTCGTAAGAATGTTCGAAATGCGACGACACGTTTGTGCTGTGCGGTGCGCATCCACAATGTGATCATGGCGGGGCCGTGGGCGTCGCCGCTTTCGTAGAGTCCATGCAGCTCGCCCCAGTGATGGCTCGGTCGTTTTGACAGCACTCGGATACGGGCGGCCGGTACTTTGAGCGCTGTGGTGACGAGCCGCGCCAGATCGACGCAACACGTTTCGACGCGCTTGCGGTCGGCCGATTGCAGTGCCGCGCATAACGCGTTGGTGCACTCACGGTAATGCGGTGAGGGCGGCAAACCAATCGTATCTTGCGCGTCGCTTTGATCGTAGACACGCCGGTCTTTTTTCCGTAAGCGGTGGTAGTAGGCGAATACCATGAATTCTACGTACGGGCTCGCCCAGAAATTATCACAGATTCCTTACACAAATGCAGCGAAAAAGTGGTGCACGAATTATCTCACCTTTGTGAATGGATGCTGTCAATGAATGATCGAAGCTCGCGGGTATAGGTATCCTCGCTGACTAGAAAACCGTCATTGTGTCCGCCGTGGATTTCCAGAAAATGTTTGGGCTTGGCGGCGGCCGAATACAATCGCTGGCCGTGGGCGAAGCGAATCAATTCGTCCTCACGGCTGTGAACCACGAGTAACGGGCTGGTGAGCCGTGATATACGGCCATGGCTGTCGTAGCGTATCCGCGCAAGCCAACGAACCGCTAGCAGCGGGTAATACTCGGCTGCCAGATCCGGTATTGACGTAAATGCGGATTCCAAAATCAATGCGCCTGGCCGGTGTTCGACCGCTAGCCATGTGGCGACGGCAGCGCCTAGGGATCGACCGAAAACGACGATTTCATTGGCCGGGAGACCCCGCGTCGCCGTTAGATAGTGCCAAGCCGTGGCCGCATCGACATAAGTGCCCGCTTCGCTGGGTTGGCCGGTACTGCGCCCGTAGCCGCGATAATCGAGGATAAACACATTGAGACCCAATTCATGAAATATCCGGATCGAATCAAGGCGATGCGATATGTTTCCCGCGTTGCCGTGGAAAAACAGTACTGTGATGGTCGCATCGACGGAGGGGACGAACCAGCCGTGCAGGCTGAACCCATCATCGGTGTCCAGCGTAACATCCTCATAGCGCAAGCCGATTTCTGCCGGGGTAGCGTCCAGTGCGCGCGTCGGAAAGAACACGAGCCGTGGTTGCATGATGTAAACGACCGCGTTGATCAGCGTATACAAACCGATGACGGTAGCAATGGTGGCCCAAACGAATATCATCACCCTACTCATGTCCTATGTGCGCTGCAGTTTGCACTCTGTCAGGCCGATTCGCCTTAATTTTTCTGCGAAAACTTCGTACACTACGCGGTCTTTTGAAATTCTACGCGAGTTTTATGTCAAATAAGTATCCGACCGACGATCAGCGCATTGCCAGAATTGACGAGGTATCTAACCCGTTGACGGTATGTGAAGAGCTGCCGATCACCACCAAGGCCGCTGAACTCACGTTTCGAACCCGTGAAGCGATCCACAATATCCTTGACGGAGCCGACGAGCGCTTATTAGTGGTCGTCGGACCATGTTCGATCCACGATGTCGAAGCGGCACGGGAATACGCCACGCGGTTGGCGCCGCTGCGGGTCGAATTGGGGGACGATCTGGAGATTGTAATGCGGGTATATTTCGAAAAACCCCGCACCACGGTCGGCTGGAAGGGGCTGATCAACGATCCCGACCTCGACGAAAGTTTCCAGATCAATAAAGGCTTGCGATTGGCCCGCCAATTGCTGATCGATTTGAATAACCTGGGCGTGCCCGCGGGTACCGAATATCTGGATCTGATTACTCCGCAGTATGTCGCAGATCTGATCAGCTGGGGTGCGATCGGCGCACGCACCACCGAGAGCCAAGTGCATCGCGAATTGGCATCAGGCCTGTCTTGCCCTGTAGGGCTGAAAAACGGTACCAACGGTAGTTTGCAGGTCGCAGTCGATGCAGTACGTGCCGCATCGCGTGGACATCATTTCTTGTCGCTCACGAAAGCCGGCCATTCGGCGATATATACCACCACCGGCAATAGCGATTGCCACGTCATATTAAGGGGTGGGGCCAAGCCGAATTACGACGCCGCAAGCGTGGAAGAGTCGGCGTGCTTTCTGGAGCGTGCCGGGCTCGTGCCGCGATTGATGATCGATTTTAGCCACGCCAATAGCCGCAAACAACATCAACGACAAATTGCGGTAGGAGCGGACGTAGCGGCGCAAATCGCGGCTGGCGATCGACGCATCATCGGCGTCATGATCGAAAGTCATTTGCATGCGGGTCGCCAGGATGTCGTAGCAGGTAAGCCGTTGCAATATGGTCAAAGTATTACCGACGCGTGCATCGACTGGGATGACAGCGCTACGTTGTTGCGTGACCTCGCGGGCGCCGTGGCGACGCGCAAAAACGCACCGCGCCGTGCGACGGTGGCCTGATCGCGCTGGCCCCGGCCCGAGCCTTATTCGATCGACAGGTTATCGGAGAGCATGAATGATTAAACCCCACGGTGCAGAGTCGTTAACGCCGCTGTATGTTGTTGAAGATGAAATTCGAGCCAACCTGATTCGCGAGGCAGAGCAACTGCCGTCAATCAGGTTGACATCCGCGGCGGCCGCTAATGCCGTTATGCTGGGAGGTGGTTACTTCACGCCGCTTTCCGGTTTCATGGATCGTGCCGATGCGTTGCAGGTGGCGGAGTCTATGCATACCGTCGGTGGGTTGTTTTGGCCGGTACCCATTCTAAATCTGACTAATTCCGGCGCCGGCATCGAACCGGGTGCACGGCTTGCGTTGCGGGACCCGAATGTCGAAGGGCATCCGGTTATGGCGATTCAGTCCGTCGATAAAGTGGAGATGTTGAGCGACGACGATTTGGATGTATTGGTGCAGAAGACTTTTCGGACCAATGATTCGATTCATCCTGGAGTCGCTGCGTTTCTCGCGCAGGGTGACATCCTCGTTTCCGGAGCGATTCAAGTTCTGAATTTCAGTTATTTCGAGAGTGAATTCGCGGGCACGTTTCGCACTGCGTATCAGATTCGCGAGGCCATCGAGCAACGTGGTTGGCAGAAAGTGGTCGCGTTTCAAACCCGTAACCCGATGCACCGTGCCCACGAAGAGTTATGCCGCATGGCGCAAGCTGCAACCGGCGCGGACGGGATTGTCATTCATATGTTGCTCGGCAAGTTAAAACCCGGCGATATACCGGCGCCGGTGCGCGATGCCGCAATTAGAAAAATGGTCGAGCTGTATTTCCCGGCGAATACGGTATTGATCACGGGCTACGGATTCGACATGTTATACGCCGGGCCGCGCGAGGCGGTGTTGCACGCGGTGTTTCGTCAGAATGCCGGATGCACCCACCTAATCGTGGGTCGTGACCATGCGGGGGTGGGCGATTACTACGGCGCCTTCGACGCGCAGGCAATATTCGACGACGGAGTGCCGGCCGGAGCTTTGCAAATCGAGATCTTCCGGGCTGATCACACGGCCTATTCGAAGAAACTCGATCGCGTGGTGATGATGCGCGATGCGCCGGATCATACCGAGGATGACTTCGTCATACTGTCCGGCACTAAGGTGCGAGAGATGCTGTCGGCGGGGAACCCGTTGCCTGAAGAATTCGCCCGATCCGAAGTTGCGCAGATACTAATGGATCACTACCGGGCGCAGACCGCCTAAGCCGCGGTCGCGCTAGAACCCGGTGAGTTGTTCGGTGCCGATGCCCATGTCTTCGAGCATAACGGGGATTCCGTCATCGACGCGATAGACGGTACGCCCGTTTTCGGTGATGAGTGCCTCATCAAGCGGAGTATCGATTTTAGAACCGTCAACATAACTAATGTCGCCAGCCGCGATGGCAGCATTCAGCGTTGTGAGTTTGTCTTTTGACAACAACCTCACGATTTGCTTAGTGACTGGGCAACGGAGAATTTCCAGCAATTTTGGGTCGACTGACATCGTGCGGTGCTCGTGACCTATCCGCGCTAAGGCGTAGGGAATCGAAATTGTAGTGGCTGCTCGCGACGATTACCACCGCCGGCGCCGTGCCCGGCGTCGGGTCTCGCGACTAGACCGGATCGCGTGCATAATAAGGGTATTCAACGTGATTGACCGTCACGGCGACAGCAGTCGCGATCTGTCGTGGCTACTAGGGATCCCAATCGGAGCGTGCACATGAAATACCTACATACTATGGTTCGCATCAGCGATATCGAGCAATCGCTTGATTTCTATTGCGATAAGCTCGGGCTTATCGAGCTTGATCGCAACGAGTCCGAGCAAGGGCGTTTTACTCTGATCTTTTTGGCTGCGCCCGGCGACGAACACGCCCAGGTTGAGCTGACCTATAACTGGGACCCGGAACCGTATCCGACGGGCCGTAATTTCGGGCACTTGGCCTATGAAGTCGATGACATCTATGCGCTTTGCCAACAGCTGCAGGATAAGGGTGTGATTATTAATCGCCCGCCTCGCGACGGGCATATGGCGTTTATACGCTCGCCGGACAATATCTCCGTCGAGCTACTGCAAAAGGGCGAATCGTTGGCGCCGGCCGAACCCTGGGCGTCCATGCGAAACATCGGCGAATGGTAAATGTAGACAGCCGGTGCAACCGCCCAACTTCGTGAAGTATCAAGGCTAACGCCGATTTCCCCTTATTCAGCGGGTGTTCAGCTTATAACTGTTAAGCCTGACTGTTCGGTGCAATGGCGGGACCACCCCGCGGAGGTGAGGCGACATGTGGTTTACTCGAACATTGCTTGTGATGGTGTTTTCTACGGTGCCACTGATGGCGGCGAACGCCGGCGGCTACTCGCACCGACCCTATGGCGGGTATGGCTCCGGTTATGGCCACGGCAGCCATCACGGGCACTACTCATCGTCGAAATACGGGCATTCCTATAAACACGACTACTATGGCTACGCACTGTTGGGAGGACTCGTGCTCGGCGCGGCGCTCGTCCATACACTAAGTCGCCCCGCTCCGAGTTACGCTCGCGATACGTATCCTGATGCGGATTACCGGCACGCTCCCCCACCGTATTCGAATGCTCCAATCTATGTACCGGGTCAGTATCAACAACGATTGGTGCTCGAACTCGATGGTAATTGTTATCTGGTCAGCGATTCTGAGTCGGGAGGCGAGGTACGGAGCCTGCGGGCGCCGGCCGAGTGTTAGTAGTGCTCTCGGCGGCTTTCGCTGCGGGCTAGCCGCCCACTAGACCCCGGTTGTGGCCGGTGCCGCGTGTGCTTCAATTATTGCATTAACCGTATAGATACGAGCACGCTGCGACCGCGCCGATGATGCCGGCGAGATCGGCGGTCAGTCCCGCCGCCAGCGCGTGACGGACCCGGCGAACCTGTACGGCACCGAAATACACCGCGATGACGTAGAACGTCGTTTCGGTGGATCCCTGAAACGTGCTCACCAAGTAGCCGATGTAACTGTCGGGGCCGATTGCCGGGTCTTGAATCGTCGCGGCCAGGACCCCGTACGCGCCGGAACCCGAAAGCGGTCGCAGCAATGCCATGGGTAGCGCTTCGCCAGGGAGCCCGACCGCTCCGGTCAGTGCTCCTAACGCATCCGTAAATACCTGCAGCGCACCGCTTTCACGCAGCATGCCGACCGCCACCAGGATCGCGACCAGATACGGAATGATGCGCACGGCCACTTGGAAACCGTCGCGGGCGCCTTCGACGAAACTTTCATACACGCTCACGCCGCGAACCAGTCCGAACGACAATAA
>CAXMMZ010000005.1:0-13191 GCA_964194565.1 Arenicellales bacterium | reverse complement strand
CTCTGGGGAACCGTGGCCGGAGCCTGGCAGATGACGCGCTCCGCGTGCGCCGCGCAGCGCCGGCTCGATGCGGGCGCCAACAACCCCGATTTCTACCGGGCGAAACTTACAACCGCCGACTACTATTGCGGACAAATCTTACCGAAGTGGTCGAGTTTGTTGGCAGCTATCGTCGATGGCTCCGACTCGGTCATGGGATTGGACGAAAATCAGTTTTAGTCTAGCCGTGATTTCTCGCCGGTGCGTACTTCAGCCCGGCCGGCGTTGCACGTTAACCGCTAAGCGAGCTTACTGCCGGTTGCCACCGAACGTTCGGGTTGCGCCAAAACCACGCTGCCATCGGCCTGGGTAAATCCGGTGAGCAGAAACTCCGAGAAGAACGGACCGATCTGTTTGTTCGGAAAATTCACGACGCTGACAATTTGGCGTCCAACTAGTTCGTCTCTGCTGTAAAGATCGGTTATCTGTGCGCTGGATTTTTTGACACCGATGTCTGCTCCGAAATCCACTTTCAATTTGTAGGCCGGTTTGCGTGCTTCGGGAAATTCCTCGACGTCAATGACCGTTCCCACACGCATCTCGATCTTTTCAAACTCGTCCCATGTTATTTCTTTCATACCTTTAGGTTCCTAGTCCGGATACTTCATGAAGGGTTCGGACTTCAGGGGAAATCGGGCTAAGTAGTCGGCGCGATCGTCCGCGGATGCATAGCCGTAGCTATGGATCGAGGGGGATCGTGCCGAATACGACGCCCGATTTTTCTGAGAACTCCGAACAGGACAAACTGTGCGGCGGCCCCGTATCGTAAAACTACCGGTAACCGATTCAATTATCGCGTAGATTTCTGATTAATGATCCGCCTTCGTGAAATATCCGGGCCTACATCAACCGCCGGTGGTGCCGGATGCTTGAGCGGAACTCGTCGCGCATCGGCACACCGTAAAGGTATCGGAGCAACTGATCTGCTCTTCACCGCGTTTGGCTGCCGAGACTTGAAAGCATGATCGCACGGCCTGATTACCAAAGTGAAACTCGATATATCGACCGTCGGTAAAACTGAGAGTTTGAATCCAGGTCCGATCGCCAATCTCGCTATCGATTGACTGCGGCGTGGTGTCGGTAATATCAATACCACTACCGTGCTCAAGGCCCTTGGCGGCGGTCAGCACGTTTCGATTGCCGAACTGAAAGGACACCGGTGACGCCGGGTTGACGAACAAGTAGTCGCCGTTACCGATTTGTGAGCGGCACACGCCAGCCTCACGTTTGTATACGTCCACCCACTCTAGACACCATTCGCCCTGCAGGCGTTGGTGCAACAGGCTGAATTCGCCGAGCGTTTCCGGTGTGAATTCGATGCGCCCGGACTCCGTCGACGTGGATTTAGCCGGAGCAGTTCCTTGGCTCCATTCAATTTCCGCTTTGCTGTCGACCGTGGATTCGTTCTGTTTGGTGATGCGTGCGATTTGCACATAGGCATCAACGCCGGCGTCCGAATCCGGTTCGAGTTGGTAGGCAGTTTGGTAATGTTGGTAGGCGTCGGCCAAGCGTCCCGTTTGTTGCAACAGATCGGCTAGGCGGACATGTAACTCGGCGCTCGCGTTGTTTTGTTTTAACCCCGCGTCATATGCTGCCAGTGCATCGCTATCGCGACCTTGTTGTTGCAGCAGCGATGCGTAACGAATTTGGGCATCGACATCGTCCCCCGCGAGCTCAAGCCCCTTTGCATACAGTTCGAGTGCAAGGTCGGTATCGCCTTCGGCATACAGTTGTTCGGCCTTGGCGAAGAACGGATTGACCGCTGGTGACTCCGCCGCGATGGCGGTAGTGGTCACAGCGGCGAGGCTCGCCAGCAGTGCGAGCGGGGGAAACAGACGTAGACTCATGGTTGCCACCTCGTAATGTGTGTGGTCGGTAACTCCGAGCAATACCGATATGGTATTCATGCTCCGGGCCAGTGTCGACCATGGCAGTGATCGACACTTGAATTCTCCAGTGAATCGGCGGCAAGTATCTGAATACATGGAGGATTCGACAGAGTACGCGATTGTGCTATTCTCACGCCTCGCGCCGATTATCGGCGCGCTCACGGCAAACAAACGTGCTGCCCACAGCGCCATCGCCTACCAGCGACGGTCGCTGATCGGCGGCGATGACATTTTCGGAGGAGAGAATAATGAAGAATTTCGTTGCGCCACTGTTGGTGGCGGTTGGGTTCGGTGTTGCCAGCGTGGCAGGGGCGGCTACCGAATTACCCGATATGATGGAGAAACCCGGCGGCTTTCCCGAGCGCCCACTGTCGATGATCGTTCCGTACGGTCCGGGCGGAGGCTCCGGCCAGGTTTCACGTGGGATGATTCAGGGTGTGCTCGACCATAGCGGGGTTGCGATCAACCCGGATTATAAACCGGGCGGCGCCGGAATGGTGGGCCTTAAAACCTACATGGCGGCGCCCGCCGACGGTTACACCGTGCTCGAACATATCGACGATGCGACCAGTGCCTTTGCCATCGGCAAGTCCAACATCCACCCGGCTGAAGACTTGATTCCGCTGGTCATATCGCAAATTACCTTTAGTCAGATTTATATTCGCAGTGATGAGACACGCTTCACCGACTGGGATTCATTTGTTGCCTATGCCAAAGCCCAGGACGGTAAGGCCACGATTGCGAATGTAGCCGGTGAGGGATCGATGGAACGAATCAATATGAACCGTACCGCGGACCACTTTGGATTCAAGGCCCAGCAAATCAGTTTCGACAAGGGTGGCCCGCGCTACGGCGCGCTAAAAGGCGGTCAGGTCGACGCGTTGTTTGAACAACCGGGCGATGTACGCGGATTTTTGGAGAGTGGTGACTTTAAGCCGATCTTGACCTTCCTCAAAGAACGTCCGTCGGCGTTTCCGGACGTGCCGTCGATGACCGATGTCGGCCTCGACTTCGTGCCGCTCATGCGCTTCCGTGGGTTTTATGTGCACAAGGACACACCGGCGGACCGTGTCGAGTATCTGAAGTGGTTGTTTCAGAAGGGTTACCAAACCGATAGTTATTTGGCTTTCAATAAACAAAAGTTTATGGACCTGATTCCGAGTTTTCGCGATACCGAAGGTGCGAAAACGCTCATCCGTGACACCATGGAGATCTATAAACAAGTCTATAAAGATATGGGGTTGACCAACTGATAGCAGTCGGGATATTTCCTTCAGGGTTGTGTCGATTAATCTAAAGGTCGAAAGATCTCCGGCGCGTTCTGCGCCGGAGATCGTTTACCCTCGGTAGATCTTACAATGCGTAAATTGCTCGCCGGCCATTGGCTTGAGTCGTCGTTCTGGATCATGCTGGCCGTCGCCGCGTATGTCTACTCATACGAATTCGATCGCGGCGTCGAAATGTATAAATTCGGGGCAGCCGGATGGCCTAGAGTCATTATCATTCTGACCGTTATCGCGGCACTTGGCCAGATAATCCACCAGTTGTTGGGTCGTCGCGAAAGCGACAAGGCCGCCCGTACGGAGGTATCGGCCGCTGTCGAGTCGTCGGCCCTTTCCACCTCTGCCTATACCCGTCTCGGGTTCATCCTAGGGCTGCCGATTGTGTACTCGGCGTTTCTCGAACACACCGGTTTTTATTTCACCACACCGATCTTTTTGGTGGCGTATTTGTTTGTTACCGGCGAGCGCCGGCCGGCGTGGTTGATCGGGGTGCCGGCGTTAATCTTCGTGCTGGTGTCGGTGTTGTTTACTCGTTTTTTGTATATCGGATTGCCGATCGGCTACTGGCCGGGCTTTTACGATCTGGGCAACTGGTTTGTAGTGCTGCTGCGCAGCTAACCGGGGACGCATACAGAGGCCGTCATGGAACAGTTTCTCGCCGGTGCGTTGACCTTGTTCAGCAACCCCGTCAGCGTCATGATTTTTATTGCCGGCCTGCTTGGCGGTATGTTGTTTGGCGCGATTCCCGGGGTCAGCATGCTTACACTGGGCGCTATCATATTGCCGTTCACCGGCAATATGACCGCCACCGATGCCATCATGTTGTATTCGGTGATCTACTGTTCCGGTGTGTTTGGAGGTGCCATCACCGCGATCTTGTTTAATATACCGGGCGCCCCGGAAAACGCGCCGACGGCGTTCGACGGCTATCCGATGACCATGCAGGGGATGGCGGGTAAGGCGGTGGGTGCGGCGGTACTGTGCTCGTCGTTCGGCGGAACCTGCTCCGCGATCTTGATGATGTCGGCGACCGCGTTGATCGCGGACTGGGCAATTTCGTCGTTCGGGCCGCCGGAGATATTCGCGTTGGTGGTGTTTGGCATCGCGGTGGCGTCATCGGTGGGCGCGAAGACCATTTGGAAAGGTTGGTTATCGGTACTACTGGGTCTGCTGATCGCGACAGTCGGTTTGGATCCGGTAGCCGGCATCGAGCGCTATAACTTTGGTTTTGTGTATCTGCTGGCCGGGATCCACTTTATCCCGACGATTCTCGGATTTTTTGCGGTGTCGGAAGTGTTTATTCAAGCGGAAAAGCGTGCGGCTGGCACCTACCAAACGCCCAAAGTGAATTTGGATTTTCCGAGCTTTGTGGAATTCTGGCGATTAAAAATTGCGGTTCTGCGTTCCGTTGTAATCGGGTTCTTTTGTGGAATTTTACCTGGAATCGGTGCGACTCTGGCCGCTTTCATGGGTTATAATGAGGCAGTCCGCTGGTCGAAACACCCGGAGAAATTCGGCAAAGGTGAATTGGAAGGCGTCGTGTCCTCGGAAACGGCCAACAACGCAGCGACCGGCGCGGCAATGATACCGCTACTGGCGTTGGGGCTGCCCGGAGGGGCACTGACCGCGATGATGATCGGCGTGTTCCAGATGCACGATATGGAACCCGGGCCGCTCGTGTTTGTGAACAGTTCGGAGTTGGTATGGGTCGTATTCGCGGCGATGTTCTTCGCGAATATTTCGATCTTCTTCCTAGGCTGGCTGCAAACCAAAACCGTTGTACATTTGTTGCGTATTCCGTTTCATTTTTTGGCCCCGGGAATCCTATTAATCGCGACGGTGGGTGCTTACGCGGTACGCTCACTGGTGATGGACGTTTTTGTCATGTTCGCCGCAGGAATCGTCGCGTTCTTTCTACGCCGTTCCGGGTACTCTGTGGCCGGAATCATACTGGGCCTGATTTTGGGCAAAATCGGCGAGCAAAACTTCGCTCAGGCGATGCAAATGATGAGCTACGATGTGGTCACGTTTACGTCGCGTCCGATCGTTGCCGTATTGCTGATCGCGGCCGGACTGACGTTGATCGGAAATCTCGTAAAGGAAATCCGTCAGGTTAAGCGCGGAACGGTGGCGTAATCGAGTCGCTCGTACACACGACAACCCCACCGGAACTCAATAGTGATCGGTGATTTGATCGCCCGTGGGCGCACAGCCATGGCGGCACTCAAATACGCTGATCAATCACGCGTCGATGAAGCGGTAACGGCGGTTGCCTGGGCAATCTACGCTCCGGAGCGCGCCCGTGAACTGGCCGAGTTTGCAGTACGGGATACCGGTCTCGGCAACGTTGCCGATAAGATCATCAAAAATCAACGCAAGACGTTTGGTGCGTTGCGGGATTTGATGCGGGTAAAGACGGTCGGTGTCATCGCGGAGGACCCCGAACGCGGCATCGTCAAATACGCGAAACCGGTTGGAGTGGTGGTGGCGGTGACGCCGTCTACGAATCCCACTGCGACTCCAGTTAACAAGACGATGATGGCGTTAAAGGGCCGCAACGCCGTGGTGATTGCGCCGTCGCCCGCCGGTTACGAGACGACGCAGCGCACCGTCGAATACATGCGCAGCGCGTTGCAGCGCATTGGCCTGGGGGCGAATCTGGTTCAGATTCTGCCCGCGCCCGTTACTAAGGCTTCCACACAGGCGCTGATGGCCGCCTGCGATCTGGTTGTGGTGACGGGCTCCCAGAATAATGTGCGCAGCGCCTATCAAAGCGGCACGCCGGCAATTGGCGTAGGGGCCGGCAATGTGCCGGTTATTATCGACAACAGTGCCGATCTTGACGACGCCGCCAAAAAGATCGCCGCGTCAAAAACGTTTGATAATGCGACGTCATGTTCGTCCGAGAATTCGGTGGTGATTTTGGATTCGATCTACGATGCCGCAATCGTGGCACTCAAAAAGGCTGGCGGCTTTTTGGCCGATAGCGAGCGAAAACAAAATATCGCCCGGTGCCTGTGGGTCGACGGACATCTAAATCGTGAGTTGATCGCGACTGATTTTGACGTGCTGGCCGAGGCGACGCAGCTTGGCGCGTCGGCGCACGGCTCAAAATTCGTAATGGTGAAAGAGCAGGGCTGCGGTGCCGATTTTCCATTTTCGGGCGAGAAACTTTCGTTAGTATTAAGCGTGTATCGAGCCCGGAATTTTGATGACGCATTGGCTATTACCCAACGCCTCCTTGACTTCCAAGGCTCTGGCCATTCGTGTGGTATCCACACCGCCGATATGAATCATGCCCGCCGGATCGCTGAGGAAATCGATGTAGTGCGTGTACTGGTAAACCAAGCGCATACCTTCGGTAACGGCGGCGGTTTTAATAACGGTTTGAACTTCACCTTGAGTATGGGCTGTGGGACATGGGCCGGTAACAGTATTAGCGAGAATCTGAACTACCGACATTTCATTAATATTACCCACCTCTCGACCGTTATCGCGGAAGACCAACCGACCGAACAACAATTATTTGGTGATTTCCATGCCAAATATGGCCGGGATTAAATACGGTGCCCACACCATCATCGATGCAGACTGTCACAGAGATTATCGATCACCATGGCTCAAACAGTAGCGATAAGCCATTTCTGATTATCCCCGAGTCCAACACGATGTTGAGCTATGGCGAACTCGCCGGGATCGCGAAGCAAACGGCACAACAACTCTATACGCTCGGCATTAAGGAAGGCGCTAGCGTTGGGCTTATGCTTGATAACGGATATTGGTCAACCACGTTATTTTTGGCGTCGATGTACGGTGGATTTGTCACGCTGCCGCTTAACGCTGTCGCGGGACCGAGCCAACTCGCGTACGTCGTTGAGCATAGCGATGTCGGTGTGGTGTTCGTCAATGCTAAGTATCACGGCAAGCTGCGCCAGGCGGCGGCGGATCTCGATCGGCCGATTCGACTTATACCCACCGACGAGGCGTCCGGCCCCGAGTGGCCTATTGTCGCGGAGCGCCGTGGCAGTGGCCCTGTGTTGCCGACGGTAACGGCGACCACCGATGCGTTGATGCTGTATACCTCCGGTACCACCGGCACCCCCAAAGGTGCGGTTCTCGCCCATCGCAGTATGGTAGCGGGTGGTAGTAATACGGCGTTGGCTCATGAGTTATCGGCGCTTGATCGTGCGTTGTGTGTATTGCCGCTGTATCACATCAATGGCCAGATCGTGACGGTTATGGCGCCGCTGGTCAGCGGGGGCAGCGTGGTAATGCCGCGTCGCTATCAAACCGGCGAGTTCTGGAAAATGGTCGCCGACTATCGGTGTACCTGGTTCAGCGTCGTACCGACGATCATCAAATATCTTCTCGATCGTGCCGCCGAGGAACCGTATCAGTTCGGTGACGACCCGTGTCTGCAACAGCTTCGGTTTGGCCGTTCCGCGTCGGCGCCGCTGCCGGCTTCAGTGCACCGCGAATTCGAATCGATCTTTAACATACCGATGATTGAAACCATGGGTCTTACTGAAACTGCGGCACCGATATTGTCGAATCCGATGCCGCCCGGAGAACGCAAATCCGGATCGCCCGGGATCGCTATCGGTAACGAAGTAAAAGTCGTCGACGACCAGTGCCGCGACGTCGCCACTGAAACCGTCGGCGAGCTGGTGGTCAAGGGGGAAAATGTATTGACGCGGTATTACAAGAATGAGGATGCCAGCGCCAGTGCGTTTACCACAGATGGGTGGTTTCGCACAGGCGATCTCGGTTATTGCGATAGCGATGGTTACTTCTTTATCACCGGCCGACTCAAAGAGTTGATCATCAAGGGTGGCGAAAATATTGCGCCACGTGAAGTTGATGACGTGTTGTACCGACATCCTGCGGTATTGGAAGCCGCGGCGGTGGGCGTGCCGGACGAGGTGTATGGGCAGGACATCGTGGCGTGCGTCTGCTTACGTAATGGCTTTCAGTGTTCTGTCGATGAGTTGCTTACACTCTGTGAGGAACAACTCGGTGCATTCAAATCCCCAAGCCAGATTTATTTTCTCGATGGCTTGCCCAAAGGCCCGTCGGGAAAAATTCAACGCCTGCAGCTACCGGAACTCCTGCGACACAAAACGTAGGCCGATTAGCCCGGATATTTCACGAAGGCGGACCATGAACCTGACACCCGAACCCTTCATGAATTATCCGGGTTAGAACGATAGCGAAATCCGGCAGTTTGGCTCCCGAATCATGATTTCTAGGCGGGCCCAAATCAACCGGCGCAGACCGCGGCAGCTTGCTCCTGAATCAGCCGCCACGCGGCCTCAACATGGCGATGTTCGGTGAGAGTGCCACCGATTGCCATGCGTAGCACAAGCTTATCGTTGAGTTTGGTGTGGGTCAGATACAGGCGCCCTGATTCGTTGATACGATCCATGATCGCTTGATTCACATCGTCACCGCCGCAGTGGCGGAAGCAGACGAGGTTAAGCGGTGCCGGTGCGACGATCTCGAAATCGCTGGCGGCGTCGATTTGCTGTGCGAGTTCTTGGGCGAGTGCGACATGTTGCCGGATATGGGATTGCAACCCTTTTACTCCGAAACAACGAATCACGAACCAAAGCTTTAATGCGCGAAAGCGCCGCCCCAACGGAATTTGCCAATCCCGATAGTCGATGACAGCGCCGGATTCTGTGGCCTGGTTTTTCAGGTATTCGGGCAGAACGCTAAGGGTGTTGATCAGTGCGGCCCGGTCCGCCACGTAAAAGCAGTCGCAATCGAAATTTGTGAGCAACCATTTATGTGGGTTGAAGCAGTAACTATCGGCGCCGTCGAGCCCGGCGTGTATCCAGCGAAATTCCGGGCATACCGCCGCACTGCCGGCGTGGGCGGCATCGACGTGCAGCCAGACATCGTGCCGGTGGCACACTTCGGCGATCTCTGTGATCGGATCGATGGCGGTGGATGAGGTCGTGCCGACCGTCGCGTTGACAAAAAACGGGTGTTTCCCGGATTGCTTGTCGGTGGCGATGGCTCGCTCCAACTCTTGCGGTTGCATCGCGAAGCGCGCATCGACGTCGACCAATCGTAAATTATTGCTACCGATACCGGCAATCTTCACGGCCTTTTCTATCGATGAATGGGCTTGGGTTGATGTGTAAGCCGTTAGCGATGGGTCGCTGCCGCGGGAATTACTGCGATAACCCGTGGCGCGTTCGCGAGCCGCAAGTAGTGCACATAGCGACGCACTGGAGGCCGTATCCTGGATGACTCCGCCGCCTGCTGTGGATGACTTAAAGGCGTGCGGCAGTCCTAACATATCGACCAACCAATCTAAGACATGGGATTCGAGCTCCGTACAAGCCGGGCTGGTCGCCCATAACATGCCTTGCACGCCCAGCCCCGATGAAAGCAAGTCGCCGAGCACAGCTGGGCCGGATGCATTGGCCGGAAAAAACGCAAAAAAATTCGGTGACTGCCAATGCGTAATCCCGGGTAGGATTACGCTTTCAACATCGTTTAAAACCGATTCGAACAATTCGGGTTGCTGCGGGGGTTCAGTGGGTAGTTGCCCTCGAACGGCACCCGGTATAGCGCGCGACAATACCGGACGTTGTTCGACAGTTTCAAGGTAGTCGGCAATCCAATCGATCGTAGCGTAACCGTGGCGTCGAAATTCATCGGGCGTCATACGCAGATACTATCTATATTGGGAGGCGACGAGTCTTCTCTTCGCGCACTATCGATACGATTACGTTACGCCGACGATCCGACTTCGGCGTCGGTCGATTTCGCGATCGCTCATAGTTGTTCTCCTAGAATACGGATAAATCCAGGGTCATTACTGTACCCATCCAGATCGCGTGTGCGGTATGGTCGGCAAGATCATCGCCGGTTTCCGGGTGGGCGAAGATCACCAGACCGTTGCGATTAAGTGCGAGCCAAGCCATTACATCACCTAACATATCAGGGCCAAACGCCAGCTGGCAACTCCAGCAAGGATGGGGGCCAACCGGGCGTGTGTGCATGCGGCCCATCGACAAGCCAAAACGATCGCTGGCCGATTCGCATAACTGTCGTGCCTGCTCGAACGTATCCTCGTTATAGTACACGTGGGCGTGAAATCCGCTGATTAGGGAGGGTTTATCGCTCATTGGTAGTGGCTCACCGGCAATGGCCACACTTTTTGTTCAATGGTTACTTTCTCCAGCGGAAGGTCAATTTGTAACTGCAAAACATGCTGTTGATTGCGAGCGCAACGGTTACACTGCCAATACCGAGTGCTATTGCCCAGCCGATAGCCGAGGAAAGGAATGCGCCGATCACGACGAAAATGAGCGGGATCGTCAAGATGGCAAGGAACCCGATGAACGGGGTTAGGTTTTCCCATACCGCTTTCGCGCTGTAAACCAGACTTCCAACGACACCGGCGTGGTCCAGTACGCACAACGGTACGGCGTACGTCAAAAGCGCCATGACAAATCCAAAAAACCCGACCGCTGCCGCTATCGCGCCTGCAAACCGAAGATACTGTACGGTCCCCATATCGGCGAACCGCACCGTGTCCAGCAAAATCGGTCCGGCAATGGGTTGTACGATGGCTTGAGCGAACAGTACGAGGCCGGCGGTAATGATGCTCAACTGGAAAATAGGGAAGAATGCGTCAGCATCGGCGACGCCGCCAAACAGGTGCTTGCCAGCCACGGAAAATGTTTCGCCAATCTGTTGCAGATTCGTCGGTTTGGTCTTGGCAAGCAAAGCGGCAGCGCCAAACATTCCACCCATAAAAAACGGCGTAATCAGCGCTAGCAATACCACACCAAATAATGGCACCCGCGATAATGCACAGGCGATAGCCACATAAATTATCGAAATGATCAACCATAATGCGGGGTGCTTAAAAAACAAGCGGCCGCCGCTTTTGATCCATTGAAATGCCTCGCCCGCGGTAAAGGAGCGAATATGTACGTGTTTGGTTTCTTCTAATCGCAGTGCCGAAAACAGCCAGTTACAGGGCATCGGTGTTCCTTTATATAATCAATTTGGTTTGTTCTCGAGTATATGGTACACGGGACTTGGTGTGGTGTCGGTAGCGATACAATTATCCTATCAGCGTTCGTCGGCGAGCAGCGACGCGACGCGAGCCTGAAGATCCGGTGCCCGGACATCGGCCGCAGCGATTGCGGGTCCACCGATGACGGTGATTTTGCTCCATAGCTTCCGCGGCCAGGTGCGCATCGCTTTGCGGTTATAGCGACTAAAAAAGCTTCCCCATAAGCCGCGTAACGCGATTGGAACAACGGGCACTGGAGTGCGACGTACGATGCGTTCAATGCCGTTACGAAACGTGTTGAGCTCACCGTCGGCGGTGATTTGGCCTTCGGGGAAAATGCACACGAGCTCGCCGGCCTCCAATGCCGCGGCAATCTCGTCGTAGGCTCTCGCGAGTAGCTCGCGGTCTTCGCTGGCCGGAGCTATAGGTATGGCTTTGGCGGTGCGGAATACAAAACTCACGATCGGTATCTTAAAGATGCGGTGATACATCACATACCGAGTCGGACGCGAAACGGCGGCTGCGATGATCAATGCATCGACGAAGCTCACGTGATTGCACACGAGGACTGCGGGGCCCTCAAGCGGAATATGGTGCAGCTCCTGCTCACGAATTCGGTAAATCGTATGCACGAGCAGCCAGACGATTAATCGCATCAAAAACTCCGGAACCAGCGTGTAGATATAGACCGCGACAGCCGCATTCATGAGCGCCAATACTAAAAATAGCTGCGGAATAGTGAGGTCGGAGTTCAGCAGCGCGACAGAGACCAGGGCGCCCGCCACCATGAATGCGGCGTTAAGCACGTTGTTTGCGGCGATCACCCGGGAGCGATGGCGCGCTTCACTGCGATGCTGCACCAGCGCGTACAACGGTACGATGTAAAATCCACCAAACACGGAAATCAGAAGTAAGTCCACCAATACACGCCAATTCGCGGCGTCGCCGATAAACGCGCCGAAGCCAATGAGTTCCGGTGCGACGCGTTGCGGGTGCGCAAACGCCAAGTCGATACCGAACCAGGTCATACCGATTGAGCCCAATGGCACTAATCCTAATTCGATATGGCGTGCAGAAAGTCGCTCGCAGGACAAAGAACCCAAACCGATGCCCAACGAAAACACGGTTAACATTAAAGTCGCGACGCCTGCATCGCCACCCAGGACGACCCGCGAATAGTTCGGAAACTGTGTGAGAAATACGGCACCAAACAACCAGAACCAAGAGATACCGAGGATCGACAGAAACACGGTGCGGTTGCCATGGGCAAAGCGCAGAATGCGGGCAGTTTCGGTGAACAAGTTCCAATTGATTTGCAGGCCGGCATCGGCAGCATCGGCGCGAGGAATTCTTAGGCTCGTAAGCCACCCCGCGACAGCGCAAGCGACAACAATGATGGCGGCAAGCCGCGGTCCGAATTCCGCATAGTTCGCCAGCACGCCGCCGAGAATCGTACCCACCAGAATCGCTAAGAAAGTGCCGCCTTCGACCAATGCGTTGCCACCAATCAGTTCTTCTTGGCGCAGGTGCTGAGGGAGAATTGAGTATTTAACCGGCCCGAAGAAACTCGACTGTGTGCCCATCAGAAATAACGTAATGAGCTGTAATGAAATATTGTGAACATAGATCGCCGTGGCGCCGATAAACATGACCAATATCTCGGCACTCTTTATGTGGCGAATCAGCCGCGATTTCTCATATTTATCGGCAATTTGACCGGCGGTCGCCGAGAACAGGAAGAACGGGAGAATAAACAGGCCGGCGGCGACATTGACGAGAGTGTTGACATCGTCAGGGTTGCTGAGCTCAAACGCGATGAAGATCAGCAGTACGCTCTTGTACACGTTGTCATTAAACGCCCCAAGAAACTGGGTCGCAAAAAATGCGGAAAAGCGCTTATCGCGCAGCAACGCGAATTGACTCGACGTTGCTATGTGTT
>CAXMMZ010000004.1:0-6164 GCA_964194565.1 Arenicellales bacterium | reverse complement strand
GGCCAAACCAGCCACCGAACTGCCGGATCTGGGTAACACTTCAGCCACGGTCATCTCCGCCTCTGAGGAACGCCAACTGGGGCAGGAGTTCATGCGCGATGCGCGCGGTAAACTGCGGTTTGTCGAGGACCCCGAATTGTTGGCCTACGCCAACGCGCTCGGTCATAAGATGGTGGCCAACAGCGACGCTGCTACACGGGATTTTCAGTTCTTCCTGATTCAGGATCCGAACCTCAACGCATTTGCGGTCCCGGGTGGATTTATCTCGGTGTATACCGGTTTGATTCTCGCCAGCGCCACCGAGAGCGAATTGGCCGCGGTCGTGGCCCATGAGATCGCACATATCTCGCAAAACCACATGGCTCGTATGCTCGAGCGCGGCAAACAAATGTCGCTGCCCGCCACAGCCGCGATGATCGGCGCAATTCTACTCGGCGGCCAGGCTGGCGCCGCCGCCATTGCCACCACCAACGCGGCGCTGCTGGAGAAGCAACTGAGTTACAGTCGTGGATTTGAAAGCGAGGCCGATGCGATTGGGATACGTATCCTTGCGCGATCTGGGTTTGACCCGTTGGCGATGCCGGCTTTTTTTAAACAAATGGAGCGACGCACACGGGTACACGAATCAATTATTCCCGAGATTTTGCGCACCCACCCATTGAATCCGAATCGGATCGCCGAGTCCGAAGCTCGGGCACGGGAGTATCCGTCGCCACAATCAATCGACAACCGGGCGTTTTACCACGCTAAGGCTAAAATCCGCGCGTTATTCAGCGATCGCCCGCGTGATGCGGTGCGGATTTTTGCGAATAACCTGTCAATGCACAACTACGCCGATGAAAGCGCCGAACGCTTCGGCTATGCCACGGCACTATTGCGAACTTCGCAGTATGAAGAGGCCCTCAAGCAGGTCGAATTGTTACTGCAGACCGCACCGCACGACCCGTCGTTTTACTTACTCAAAGGCCAGATTGTCGCCAGGCGCGGCCACTATTTGCAGGCGCTTAAATGGCTTGCCGCGGCAACCAGCGAACACCCGGATTACGGCCCGTTGGCCCAATACTACGCGGACTTGCTGGTACGCACCGGAAACGCGGCGCAGGCGAAACCGCTAATTCGCAGTCGCCTAAAACAAGAGCCTAACAACCCGCAGTTATGGGAAATTAGCGCCCGCGCCGCCGGTGAAACTGGCGAGACTTACGTGGCGCACCAGTCAATGGGCGAATACTATTATTTACTCGGAGATATCGAGCAAGCAATAGCGCAATTCGAAACGGCCCGAGAGCATACCGGGGACAGTTTCTATGCATCGGCCAGTATCGATGCACGCATCGAGGAGATTCGTGCTGAAAACCGCGATAAAAAGACCCAGAACTGACGGCCGCGGTTGCTTTCCTCTGGCCCGACGATGTCAGCATGACGGGCCTGATATTTAGAGAAATCGTTAAAATGACGATTCGTCCTGTCCAAATTGAGGATCAACTTGGCTGCACATCTTGAACGATCAATATATCATTAGTTCATCGCATAAGTGAGCATCCTCGAACCACCGCCGTGGCACCGCGGCACCAAGCGCGGCCGCATTGCGGAATATTATTGGACCGACGAATCCCGGGTGGTTGGCGAACTGCTCGATATTCCACGGTTTCCGCACGACGTGCTCAAACGAATCACAGCCCGCGCCCGTAACCTGGTAGTCGCGGTGCGGGAACGGCGCGTAGGTACCGGCGGTATCGATGCGTTACGCGGCGAAGTGTTCGGTTCTATTCTGCATGTCGTACGCTACCGCAGCGATCGGTTTGATGCAGTCATCGACAGCATCAACGCAACCGGCTTCGGCCTCACCTTGGCAATACACAGCCGCATTGACGAAACGATTCAATACAATTGCCCGCGCGCCAACGTTGCTAACATGTTCGTCAATCACGACCAGATCGGTGCGGTGTTCGGCGTGCAGCCGTTTGGCGGCGAAGGATTATCCGGCACCGGCCCCAAGGCCGGAGGTCCGCACTATATGCATCGTTTCGCGACTGAATGCACCTTGTCGATCAATACGACGGCACAAGGCGGAAACACGGAATTGATGTCGTTACAGGATGATCTCAATCCCCACCTGAATTGGCGAGCCGTGGGCAACACCGATCGCGCATCGCGACGATTGAATTGCGATTGACCGACGTTACCCGAACAACGAGAATCGCATTGGCGGTGGCCGCTCCATATTTCCAACCAATCATCCAAAACGACGTATGCGCAACCCCCCTACGTTGAGCTGTGGTCAGGCATTGGCAAGACTGCTTGAGGCATACGATATCGATACCGTTTTTGGCATTCCGGGTGTCCATACCGTCGAGCTGTATCGTGAATTACCGAACACGTCGATTCGTCATATCACGCCACGCCACGAGCAAGGCGCTGGTTTCATGGCGGACGGCTATGCCAGAACATCTGGCCGGCCTGGTGTATGTTTTCTTATCACCGGCCCGGGCATCACTAACGCTGCCACGGCATTGGCGCAGGCGTATTCCGATTCGGTACCGGTTCTTGCCATATCCAGCGTGAATCGAACCGGCACGTTGGGGCGCAATCTCGGTTGCCTGCATGAGTTGCCTTCACAACAAAATCTGACCGCGCAATTCACTGCGTTCAGCCATACTGTACTCACGCCCGAGGAATTGCCCGCGGTTATCGCTGAAGCATTCGCCGTGTTCGGCTCACGCCGGCCGCAACCTGTGCACATTGAAATTCCCATCGATGTGCTGACCCAACCTGCTCGAATAACGACGGCCGCCGCGAGCACGCCCAGCCGCCCCGCACCCGATCCCGGCGTGATTCGGGAAATGACCGACCTACTTAAGGGCGCCGTGGCGCCGGTCGTGATATTGGGCGGAGGCACACGCGACGTCGGCCCGGTCGCGGGCCAGATTGTCGAGCGACTCGGCGCACCGGCGCTACTAACGGTGGCCGCAAAAGGCGTTATCGACGAGAGTCACCCATTATGCGTCGGTGCATCGCTGCAATTCGCACCCGTGCAATCGCTGATCGAGACAGCCGACGTCGTATTGGCTGTGGGCACCGAATTTTCCGAAACCGATTGGTGGCGTGAAGATGAACCGTTACAGTTTGGTGGCACGGTGTTGCGCATCGACATCGATCCTCAACAACTGACCCGTAACGCGCTACCGGCCGTATCGGTGGTCGCCGATGCGGCGCTCGCGCTAAACGCCCTCAACAACGAGCTCGACTCCCATGTCAGCACGATAACAGCGACAAGCACCGCACGCGTTGCACAACTGCGCGATACGATCCGGGCGCATTGGCGTCCGGGCACCGCCAAGCACGCACTGGTGTGGGACATAATCAGCCGCCATCTGCCGGATAACGCTATCATCACGGCCGATTCGACACAGTTGGTGTACAGCGGCAATCACTGCTTCGGCGCGCGCCGGCCACGGAGCTGGCATTGTTCAACGACCGGCTACGGCACACTGGGTTACGCGTTGCCCGCCGCAATCGGAGCCCAGCTCGCATCGCCTAAAAACCCCGTGCTGGCGGTGATGGGCGACGGCGGGCTCATGTTCACGGTTGCCGAACTCGCGAGCGCGGTGCAACTCGATCTACCCATCGCCGTGTTGGTATGGCACAACGATGGCTATGCGGAAATTCGCGATTACATGCGTGACCACCAAATTGCGCCGCAGGGCGTCGATTTGACCGTACCGGATCTGCAGCGATTGGCCGACGCGTTCGGCTGTGCTGCGTGTCGGCCGGACAGCGCCGAAGCACTCGGTACCGCACTGCAACAGGCATTTACGCGGCACGGACCGAGCATTATTGAACTACGTGAAGACGCCGCGTTTTTGGGTGGTTAGCCCGGACAGTTAATGAAGGCGGGCCGCGGACCGAGAGTGTTTCCACAATTTATACGGCTAGACGCAATCCCGAAAGCCAGCAAACGGCTACGCATTACCTCGAAATCACAACGGCGGTTTTCGGCTTCGCCGCTAACTGCCTTACGCATCGGGCGTTAACTAACACTCCATTACACTCGGTGCATTGCCACAACCTCATTCACAGCCTCCGGTTAACCACGGTTTTGGTGCACCGGAATCATCATCGCGTGCTGCGCGGTATCCAAACGTGAAGGGCCGATGGGCGCGATGGGCCGCGCAGCGAGCGGTCGATCTAATCTTCGGCGCGATTCCGGCACATCGACCAGCGTCGCCACTAATCGAGCGCTGCCAGCTCGTGGCACACCGTGGTTTTCATAGTTGTAACCGAACCGAGAATACCCTTGCGGCATTCGACGCGTGCGTGAATACCGGAATTTGGGGCATCGAATTCGATGTGCAATGGACGGTGGACGGCATCCCGGTGGTGCTGCACGATGTGGATGCCGGCCGGGTGTTCGGGCGCTCCGACATACGCATAGCAGAAATTAGTGTGCGCCAGCTCGCACAACGGTGTAGAGAGATACCGACACTGGAAATGATTCTGGGCTGTTATCCGGGAAAACTGCACCTGATGATCGAGATTAAGGCGGCTACGTTCGAATCTCGCCACGCGCAGACACTAAAATCATTACTGGCCCATTTCGAACCCGGTCGCGATTATCATTTGCTTGCGCTGGAGCCGCAGGTGTTCGATTACCTTCACATGTTTCCGCCCACTGCATTGATACCCGTAGCGGAGTTCAATACAGCGACAATATGCAGCCTCGCGTTGCGACATGGGTACGGCGGCGTGGCCGGACACTACGCATTGTTGAGTGCCTCGATGCGGGGCGCGCTACGGCAACAAGGAATCGATCACGGCACCGGTTTCATCGCATCGGGCAATGTACTGCGGCGCGAGATCGCACGCGGTACCGAATGGATATTTACCGACCGGCCCGGAGTGCTGCTCAGCGCACTGCGAAAAATGGGCCGTTCTGACACGAAATGACGCTGATAATCGCCGTGCTGAACCGCCACAGAGGCTACGATTCCCCAACGCGTTACTACGAGGAATTGGGTTTTGGTTGCTCTGCCCTAGACCAGGGATTCAGATCAACGACACCGACCGGCATCATCGTAATGCGGTCGAGCGCCATGACCATGTTTCCATACCGGCCCACCAACGGATAGAACCTGTAATCATCGATCTCGCCGCCGTGTTTACGCAAGAATTCGTCGACCTCCCTAGGATCGTTCTCCGGCGCCTCGGCAAGTCTGCGGATGTCGCGGGCAAACTCCGACATCGATTCACTATTGCCTTCGTACGGATGATAAAGTTCGGGCCGCCGATCGATATCCGGAAGACCCTGTAATACTGTATCAAACATAATCTGCTTGCGTAGCTCCCGATCCTCCGGGAACTTTGCGACGGCAAGTGCCAGCCCCGACTCCGAAGGCCGCCTCAATTCTTCGTAACCAATCTTGCTGGTATCGATTTCGGCCGCGGACACGACCTCAAATCGATCAACGGTGTACACAAGATACGATGGGCGTCCTTCGTAGATAACGGAAATACCGTAGGTCAGAGCGATGAGTTGCATCGCCGCAATCATCGCTAGGTCGAATTTCAAACCCGGCTTGCCGTATTTAAAAATGATTAGTGTGATCCCTGGCCCGACAATCAGGTCGACGATGATTAACATGCGCACGACGCTCCATTTGCCGTGAATCTTGAAGTAAGGTTCGGGGTACCACACCAAAAAGATCAAGAGCAGAAAACTGCCGACGATCAAAAAGCTGATCAAGAAGTGTATAAGAGATGCGGTTACTCGGCTTGGGGGTTGCTTCGCCATTACGCCTGTCCTTGCCGGTCGGCCACACTCGGTGCCGGCGCCGTTATTTTCAGTGGAGTCGACAACAAGTATAGACGACGGCATAGCGATTGCTAGAGTTCAGCCGCTCGGCCAATACAATTAACAAGGTTTATAAACTCTCGGGAATGGGTCTTCCGCGATCACCATTCTGGTACCCAGAAACATCTATCTTATTATTTATAATCAATAATTTATAGCATACTTTGAAAAGTCATAGCAAACCGACGTTCACTGTGTATTGATTATGATCCCAACGAGCTGCTCCTACATTGGCGATCATACCGCGTGCATTCCCCGAATGTGGCTTGACGGAGAACGCAGCGAGCCGATAACGTGAAGTTCTGGAGATCGTAGC
>CAXMMZ010000003.1:0-5602 GCA_964194565.1 Arenicellales bacterium | reverse complement strand
AACGCGTCTAACCACCAATGGCCATCATCAATTCGTAGCCTTCGCAGCAAAAAATCACCATCGTGCGCGGCCACGACGAAATAGCCGTCGTGGTAGCTGCTTGTGGGCTCGACAATCACAATGGCGCCGGCGACGAACTCTGGCTCCATGCTGTCACCGATCACCTGCAAGGCGAACGGTTCCGAACCGGCGCAGCCGGTCATCGTTTCCGGCGTGTAGATATTGCGCGCATTTGTGCGCCAGTATACACGGTCGCTGGGGTGCATGCCGGCGCCGTCGCGTCTGCACCTATGGTGTTGTGAGGCGCGGTGCTTTAGCCGACAGTTGTGCCGACCGCAATTCGGTAACTCTGCTATACTGATCAAGGAGTTTGGGTGTATTTCCCAAACACGTTCAGTGTCTGTCTTCAATCAGCTTAAACGGATAAATCGATTATGAGCGAAACCAATCAGCCGATATCGATATCGAGCGCCGCGGAGCCGTCTTCGGGTCAGTCGCAAATCGGAAATCCCCTGCAATTTATCGGAAAGATACTGGACAATGCGGTCAAAGCGGGCGCGTCCGATATTCATATGCGCCCCATGAATCATCCTCTATTTCGCATCGATGGAGCCCTGCAAAAAATGGAGGAGTATCCACAACTGACCATGGGGGATATGGAAGCGATATGCCAAAAAATCATGGGACCGAAGCATCTTGAGTCCCTGCAGAATGAGTTGCAGGTCGATCTGTCGTTTGGCCTGCGCGGGGTTGGGCGGGTGCGTGTTAATGCCTATTATCAGCGCGGCTCGATTGCGATGGCTTTGCGGGTCATTATGTCGAATGTCCCGACTGCCGACCAACTGGGTTTGCCGGACGGCATCCAGAAATTCGTACATCTCGAACGCGGCTTGGTAATTTTGACCGGAGCCACCGGTTCCGGTAAATCGTCAACGATCGCGTCGATGATCAACGAGGTCAATCGGCAATACCCGAAACACATTATTACCATCGAGGATCCGATCGAGTTCTTGTTCCCGGAGCAACGTTGCATCGTGTCGCAACGCGAGCTCGGCACCGATGCGACGACATTTGCCGCGGCGATGAGAGCGGCATTGCGCGAAGACCCGGATGTCATTCTGTTGGGAGAGATGCGCGATCCTGAAACCATTGAGATCGCGCTGACGGCGGCTGAGACAGGACATTTGGTGTTTTCGACTCTGCACGCTCCGGCCACAGCCGAAACGATCACGCGCATGGTGGCGACGTTTCCCCCGGAAGGTCAACCGACCATCCGGGCTAAGATTTCGCAGAATTTGTGTGCGGTTATCGCGCAACGGTTGATCCCCCACAAATCGGGCGAAGGCCGCGCTTTGGCATGCGAAATTCTTAACGTGTCGGCCCGGGTTCGTGAACTGATTCTGGATCCCATTAAGATTAAAGACATTGGCGACCTCGTGAAGAAGGGTGCCACGGTGGAAGGCATGATGTCGTTTGACCAACACCTATATCAATTGGTCAAACGAGGCGATATCTCGGAAGAAACCGCATTGCAGCATGCCTCCAGTGCGACTGATTTAAGGCTCGCGCTGGACGGATTCGCGTAGTAATTTCTGCCAAGATTTCCGGGGGACGATCCCGCTAATTCTTGGCGCCGCCCGTGCTCTGCATGCCGCTTGCCGCGGGGTGTGTCACAGGCGGCTATCATTCCAGGACAAATGGTCATAATATTCTTTTATGACCAACGCGCCAGATAGCGACTGATGGCCGATCGGCGCCTGCAGGTCTTCGCCGAGGTGGCACGATTGTTGAGTTTCACCAAAGCGGCGGATGCCCTGCATATGACTCAGCCGGCCGTGACGTTCCAGATCCGTCAGCTGGAAGAGTTTTTCAACACTCGTTTATTCGATCGCACCCACAATCGAATCAATCTCACCGAGGTTGGAGAGCGAGTTTACGAATACGCGCAGCGAATCATCGAGCTCTACAGCGAGATGGACAATGATGTGCGCCGACTGACCGGCGAGGTGACCGGTCCTCTGGTGGTGGGGGCTAGCACCACTATCGCCGAGTATGTGATCCCCAGTCTACTGGGCGAGTTCCAAAACCAGCATTCGGATGTCCGCTTGCGGCTTAACGTTGCCAATACGATCGGCATTATTCACATGGTCGAGAACAACGAGATTGACATCGGCGTTGTCGAGGGGCCGGTGCATAATAAAAATCTTGTCGCCAAGGTATGCTGGCATGATGAATTGGTGTTCGTTTGTGCTCCGCAACACGAATTAGCCGGGTACGCTAGCGTAACGATCGACGATATTGTCCCGTATCCGTTTATTTGCCGCGAACAAGGTTCCGGAACACGTGAGGTGATCGCGGATTATTTCGCCTGCCACGATCGGAGTCTGAGTATTCTCGAATTGACGTTGGAACTTGGGAGTCCCGAATCCATAAAAAGTGCGATTGAGGCCGGTCTCGGCTCATCCATTATCTCGGTGGCGACGGTGAACAAAGAACTGCAACTCGGAACTTTGGTTGCGGTCAGTTTGTCACCCGCGATTCGACGGCCCTTTTCTATCGTGTACCAGCGCCAAAAATTTCGAATGCGGGCGATGGAAGAATTTCTTGTGTTCGCTGAAGATCACTGGGGAAAAAAGCAACTGGAAGTGCAATCTCAACGGGGAGAGGCAACAGAGTGAACGCGGCAGGTCGCGAAGTCCCTGCACGTTTTGTAGAATATGACGCTGGTACTCCAACAATCCTAGCTTGTTGGAGTACTAGTCTGCATCCCATGGATGCGGGTGGTGGACGGGCTATTTGATAGACTCCGATTATGGCTGTTGATAACACGGCATCGAAACTCGACAAAGACGGCTATAGGCCAAACGTCGGTATCGTGGTTTGTAACAACGTCGGTCAGGTACTGTGGGCGCGACGCGCGACGCGTGATGGTTGGCAATTTCCGCAGGGTGGTGTAGAGCCTGACGAATCGGCAGAAGACGCAGTATTCCGTGAGCTTTATGAGGAAGTTGGGCTGCAAGATCATCAGGTGCGGCTCGTCGGGCGTACTCGCAATTGGTTGCATTACGATATTCCGAAACGTTTGGTTCGTAACCGCCGCGACAAATCGTTTCGAGGACAGAAACAACTGTGGTTTTTATTCCACTTACTGGGTACCGACGCCGATGTCTGTTTAAAGATCTGTAACCGGCCGGAATTCGATAAGTGGCAATGGGTCGAATACTGGAGTCCATTGGATCATATCGTAGAGTTCAAGCGTTCAGTATATAAACGTGCGCTCACCGAACTTAAGCCGCTGCTCAACGGTTATTCCCGCCATCATTTCCGTTCTTAGGTCGGGGATCGCTAAGGCGGTCGCCAATACGCGTGAGCTCGCAGTTACGGTAATTGTCCCATTCGTTCCCAGTTTTGAGCTTTGCATGGCGCCCGCAGTATCCGTCCAACGCGCTTCCGCGGACAGCCGTGTTGGCGTCAATCGCCGTTCTTCATCGACCGCACCGGCAAAGAGGCGAGGCCGCGACCGACATGGGTAGGAAACTCGCGGTCGCGGCAGCGATCGCTGTAGTGGCATACTTTCTCGCGCCGTATGGCCTGCGTGGCCTGGGAAAATTTCTCGTAGTCAACGACGTTCTCGAGAAAAGCGATGCAGTTGTCGTGCTTTCGACGGGTGTTGAATACTATCCGCGTCTTATGGAATCGGCGGATTTGTATCGCCGCGGGTTGGCCGAATACGTCGTTATTAATGGCAACCGAAAGTCAGCCGAACTGCGCGAATTGGAACGCCTCGGTTTCGAACGATGTTGCGGCTGGGACCAGGACGCGGTGCGAATATTGCAACTACTTGGCGTACCGGACGAAAGGATAATTCGGGTTAGCGCTGAGGATGCGTTCGATACGGTCAGCGAGGCCCGCGCTGTGGGCGCAGCGCTACGGGGCACATCGGTCCGATCAATTATTGTCGCCACCAGCCGGTCCCATACACGACGCGCGCGTTACATTTGGAGTCTTCTGTATGGAGAGGTATTTACCGTCAATGCCGCCGCTGCCGGGGCAGATCCATTTGATCCTGCGGCTTGGTGGCGCCAACCACGTCAGATTCGATGGGTATTGGCGGAATATGGGGGATGGTGTTTTCTATGGTGGCAGCGTTGGTTTGGACCGGGATTGCAAGCCGTGGTTGCGTGAGGTGCCGGCGGAACGGCTTTGCGGTTACCGTTAGCCCGGGTAATCCATGAAGAATTCGAATCTTAAGCGAAATCGGGATAAGTAGTCGGTGCAATCACCCGCCGATAGATACGGCTAGAGGCGAAGCCGAAAACCGCTGATCGGTTGAATCCGAACAGGATAAACTGTGCGGCGGCCCAGTACCCTGAAACACACGGCAACCAATTCAAGTATTGAGAATGTTCGTGGCCCATGGCCGGCCATCGTGAAATATCCGAGCTCACGCAACGAATTCAATTACGAATCAACCCCCGGCGCGATTTGCCTAACTGCAGCGACCGATTTCTCCGGGGCATCGATTCATCGCGGGGCAGCCACGATTATCGCGTTGACTGCACCGTCTGCGAATTCGAAACCGACGCCACGGCTCGCATACGTTAAGCGGGTCGATGAGCTATCGGCATTGCGGCCATAAATGGTAACGATCTCGTGGGGCGCCATCCCGAATCGGGCACCGTCAATCGTCTGGAACGGGGTGGTGAAGGTACCACGGATTGTAATTTCGCTGACCGTTGCTTTTCCCTTAACGCTTACGACTGTGTCTTTCCCGCCTCCGTAAAACCATTCGTGAGTGTTGCGAAACAAGCCCCGATTGCGAGTTGCTTGAGGCTGGCCCCACGCCTGTAACACGTGGTCGAACGACTGTCCGATTTGAACTCGTTTAAACCCTACCCCGGGCTGAAGAAAGATGTCGCGTTGTAAATAATGCGCGATCTGGTCAAATGGAATAGTGCCGGTAGTGGACTGCGCCAAAGCGCTATTGGTGAATATAACCAGTGGAATTATCCACCATCTGAAGGAACCTCTGCATAAGTCTGGGCGAATCAAGTGGGGATTCAAAATGATCAAGATCAAGGCGCGAAATGCCAGTAATAGCCCGGCTATTGCTTGCGTTTCGCAAAGCTTCCGCTCCTGCTCACGCCCCTCGCCCACGTCCTGTGGGCGACGCAGAGATTGATCATTTTGGACCCAAATTGATCGTTCATGACTTTTGCAGAGATTCCTAAAATAAGATATTGCGGTCATTGGTGCCGGGACTCCAGAATGGTGAGTTGCAGCGACATCGTTAAGCTTAGCCGTTTGCGCGCGAATTTCCATGAACAATCTTCTATCAACAATATTCCATTGACACCGAAACCTTCGTTACAGATCCAGGTTAACCGCTAAGGATATCATGATCGATGATAACGTGCTGTATGGTATCGCCGATGACGATAATAACGCCGTGGCGACGATGGGCGCCGTTGTCCGTGTACTCAAAGCGATAGGTACGTTGCAGCATCAGTTTGCCCCGTAGCTGAGTCGGTGAGATCGCGGTTATTGATGCTGTGCCGTCAAGAAACTGCAGATCGCGGTCGCGGCAGTAGTCGCGCGCGTA
>CAXMMZ010000002.1:0-17934 GCA_964194565.1 Arenicellales bacterium | reverse complement strand
GCCCTTACGAATGTTATCGGACACCACCCACATATTGATACCGCGGGGATGACTGATGTCTTCGCGGACCCGACCGACGTAAACTGCATCCTTTCCCGACGCTTCGGTGACCGCGGTCGGATATTGGCCGGTATTGTTGCCGTCGAGCAATTCGACGCCTGCCGCTGCACGCATCAGATCGCAAACATCCACCGCCGAAATCTTCCGTTCCGTCTCGATGTGCAGCGCCTCCGAGTGTCCGTAAAATCCGGGCACGCGCACGGCAGTCGCATTGACCGCGATCTTCTCGTCGCCGAGTATCTTTTGTGTTTCCCAGACCATCTTCATCTCTTCTTTGGTATAGCCGTTATCCTGAAAATTATCAATCTGCGGAATCGCATTAAACGCGATTCGGACTGGCATTGTCTGCACTTCGGCATTCTTACCGTTTAACAACGCAGCGGTTTGTGCCGCGAGTTCTTCGATCCCGCGCCGACCGGCACCTGACACAGCCTGATACGTACATACATTAATACGTTCGATACCGACCGCGTCGTAGATTGGTTTGAGCGCAACGACCATTTGAATCGTCGAGCAGTTCGGATTCGCGATGATGCCGGCCTGGGTGCCGAGAGCGTGTGCATTTACTTCCGGCACCACCAACGGTACGTTGGGGTCATTACGAAAATGCGAGGTATTGTCGATCACCACACATCCCGCCGCCGCGGCACGTGGAGCGTGCTCCGCGGAAATCGAACCGCCCGCCGAAAACAACGCGATATCGGTGCCGGAAAAATCGAATTCCGCGAGCGTCTCCACCCGCAACGAACGGCCGTTAAAACGCAGCTGCTTACCCGCAGAACGTGCACTGGCCAACGCCACGATGTTATCGATCGGGAACTCGCGCTCGGCGAGAATGCTTAACATCGCCTCGCCCACGACCCCGGTCGCGCCCACGACTACGACGTTATATTTCTCACTCACCGACCGGGCTCGCCCACTGCTAGAATTCTCTCGATTCAATGCCGAAAATGGTCCTGCAAACAGGCCGGGGATTGTATCCGATCGCCGCTTCGGCCACTAGCCAGAACGCCGTGTTTATGCGGCTGAGCGTAACGCCTCGACGACCGCGTCGCCCATTGCGGCAGTGCCGACCAGTTCGTATTCTTCGGTATGAATGTCAGCCGTACGTAACCCATCTTGCAACACCTTAGCCACCGCCGCTTCGACCGAATCGCCCAACCTCGGTTGCGCCAACGAATAGCGCAACATCATTGCCACCGATTGGATCATTCCGAGTGGGTTAGCCAGGTCCCGGCCCGCTATATCCGGCGCTGACCCATGAATCGGCTCATACATCCCTTTGTTATTCGCATCCAACGACGCCGAGGGCAACATTCCGATCGAACCGGTCAGCATTGCTGCCGCGTCGGACAAAATATCGCCAAACATATTGGTGGTGACGATTACGTCGAACTGTTTTGGCTCACGAATCAGTTGCATCGCCGCGTTATCGACATACAAGTGCGTCAATTCGACATCGGGATAATCGCGCCCTAGCTCGAGCATTACATCGCGCCATAACTGTGTACATTCTAATACGTTGGCTTTATCGACCGAACACAGCCGCCTACTGCGCCGCCGCGCCACTTCGAACGCCGCGCGGCCGATGCGCTCAATTTCTGATTCGCGGTATATAAGTGTATTAAACCCGACGCGCTCGTTATCGCGTTGCTCGATGCCGCGCGGCTGGCCGAAATAAATTCCTCCGGTTAACTCGCGCACGATCATCAGGTCGAGTCCCGCAACGAGTTCCGATTTCAGTGCCGATGCATCGGCCAGTTCCGGAAACAATACCGCCGGGCGCAAATTTGCGAACAGATCCAGTTCTGAACGCAGCCGCAACAGGCCGCTTTCCGGGCGTTTAGCGCGCGGTAAGTCGTCCCAATCGGGTCCGCCCACCGCACCAAGCAATATCGCATCGCCGGCTTTCGCGAGTTCCAACGTCGCGGCCGGCAACGGATCGTCGAAAACATCGTAGGCACCTCCACCGAGCGCGGCGTCTTCCCACTCCACCGCAAATCCGAACTCGTCCCGTAAACACCCCAGTACTTTGGTGGCTTCCAGCATGACTTCCGGGCCGATACCGTCGCCGGGCAACAGCGCGATCTTATGCATTATTATTTGTCCCCGGTGTCTCGTTACGTCGATCGGCGTGAGCTATCAGCCGGCCTCATCGGCAAACAACCACGGCACCTCGTCACGCCGTCTCGCCTCGTAATCGCGAATCTGATCCGCATGACGTAATGTGAGATAAATATCGTCTAAGCCATTGAATAAACACTCTTTTTTAAATGCGTCGATATCGAAACCCACGGCCGGCCCGTGCGGCGGCGTCACCGTTTGCGCCGCCAGATCGATGTCAAGCCGGTAACCCGGGGTCGCGGCCACGTCTGCAAACCATTGCGCAATCAATTCGGCGGGCAGTACCACCGGCAGAATGCCGTTCTTCAGGCAGTTATTGTAAAAGATATCCGCAAAACTCGGGGCCACGATGCCGAGGATTCCAAAATCCAATAACGCCCATGGCGCATGCTCGCGGGACGATCCGCAACCGAAGTTTTCGCGCGCCAGTAGGATCTGCGCCCCACCGTAACGCTCTTGGTTCAGCACAAACTCGGGATTGAGCCGCCGATTAGCACGACCCTGCCCCGGATCGCCGGGGTCCAGATAGCGCCAGTCGTTGAATAGATTTGGACCGAAACCGGTGCGGTGGATCGATTTCAAAAACTGTTTCGGAATGATCTGATCGGTATCGACATTGACACGGTCGATCGGAACGACCAGACCGTCGAGTTTGGTAAATGCTTGCATACTGAATAGTACCCTGTGTTGCGACGCTGTCAGGCCTCGGTAATATCGACGAAATGGCCATTGACGGCCGCAGCCGCGGCCATGGCCGGCGACACCAAATGGGTGCGCCCGCCGCGTCCTTGCCGACCCTCGAAATTGCGGTTCGAGGTCGATGCACAGCGCTCGCCGGGTTCAAGTCGATCCTCATTCATCGCCAAACACATCGAACACCCAGGGGCGCGCCACTCGAATCCGGCGTCGAGGAATATGCGATCGAGACCTTCCTGCTCGGCTTGGCGTTTTACCAACCCGGACCCGGGCACCACCATCGCCAGTTGAATCGAGTCGGCCACCTTGCGGCCTTGCGCGACACGCGCGGCTTCTCGCAAATCCTCGATACGGCCGTTCGTACAAGAACCGATAAACACTTTGTCGGGTCGAATGTCCGCGGCCTGCATGCCGGGCGACAAGTCCATATACTCAAGCGCATGGCGTAGACCTTCTCGGCGTACCGTGTCGGGTTCACGCTCAGGATCGGGCACACGTCCATCGACCGCCATCACCATCTCCGGTGACGTGCCCCAAGTCAGGTGCGGTTTGACCTTGGTGCCATCGAGAACAACTGTGCCATCGAACTCGGCATCGTCATCGCTCACCAGATCGCGCCAGACTTGCGCCGCGCGATCCCACGCGGCGCCCTGGGGTGCGTAGGGCCGGCCGGCAAAGTACTCAATCGTCGTATCGTCGACAGCCACCATGCCGGCGCGCGCGCCGGCCTCGATGGACATATTACAGAGCGTCATGCGCGCCTCCATCGATAACTGCCGAACCGCGGCGCCCGCGAACTCGATGATATGGCCGGTGCCACCACTCGTGCCGATATTGCCAATGATGGCCAGCGCCAGATCCTTTGCGCTCACACCCGGCCGCAATATGCCGTCAACCCGCACGCACATGCGTTTGGCTTTGCGCTGAATCAAACATTGGGTGGCCAATACATGCTCGACTTCAGAGGTGCCGATACCGAATGCCAAGGCTCCAAACGCGCCATGGGTGGAAGTATGAGAATCGCCGCAAACAATGCTCATACCCGGCAACGTCGCACCCTGCTCCGGACCGATGACATGCACGATTCCTTGGCGCGGATCGTCCATCTTGAATTCGGTAATTCCGAACGTGGCACAATTGTTGTCGAGGGTCTCGACCTGGAGCCTGGAGACCGGATCGGCGATACCGCGTTCGCGGTCGGTAGTGGGCACGTTATGATCGGCGACCGCAAGATTCGCAGCGACCCGCCACGGTACGCGGCCGGCTTGGCGCAAACCTTCGAATGCCTGCGGTGACGTTACTTCATGAACCAAGTGCCGATCGATATACAGCAGCGCTGTACCGTCATCGTCCATGCGCACCAAATGGCTATCCCATAACTTGTCGTACAATGTCTTACCAGTCATGATGGGCGTAATATTCTTGCGTTGAAATTGGAACCGAAAAGCATAACACAATGTTCGTTGACCGCGTGCGGCGCGAATCATCCAAATTAACAGACGACGGCAAATTGACAGGCATCAAAATCTGCGCCACAGTTTCTAATGACGTTGCAACGAGAGCACAATTCAGATTGTCCACGACCAGATTATCCACGACGATTACCTTCCGACGATTACTGGTGGAGTTGGCCGAGCGAATCGGCAGCCAACATTTTCCGGTGCGTGAGAACGCCTGCGAATTTGCCGATGTGCTGCGCCCGGACGCCGTGCATGCCGAGTTGATAAAACGTGTGGTACGGGATGTGTATCGGGCGAACCATTGCGGCCACCTGGATGCGTCGATTGATTCCGACTGTACCTTCGATGCGCTCGGCAAAATTCGCGGCGCAATCGCACGCCACGAGAACACCGACGTCGATCAGTTAAATTTACTCGAAGACATCGGTTCGCAGCTTTCCGACCTATTCGAAACCCGTCCCGCCGCTGCGGCTACGCCGGCTAACGGTGTCGTATTCCCCCAGTCGCGGCGCGACCGCTAGGCCGGATACTTCGTGAAGGGTTCGGGCTAAGTCTCAATCGCAGGCGCCGGGAATCGATTGTGTCCCGCTATCTACGCCAGCGTTCTGCGCACGATGCCGTAACAGATGATCCATCACGACGAGCGCGAGCATAGCTTCGGCGATTGGCACCGCACGAATACCTACACAAGGATCGTGACGGCCGGTCGTCGCCACCTCAACCGGTCGGCCTTCAAGATCGATGCTGCGCCCTGGCACACGAATACTGGATGTCGGTTTCAGCGCCAAACTCACCAGCAGGTCTTGGCCGGAACTTATGCCACCCAACACGCCACCGGCATTGTTACTGACGAAACCCTGCGGCGTCATTTCATCGCGATGCTCACTGCCGCGCTGTTCGACGCTACGGAATCCCGCGCCGATCTCGACGCCCTTGACCGCGTTAATACTCATCATCGCACGCGCCAAATCGGCATCCAGCCGACCAAACACGGGTTCTCCGAGTCCCACCGGCATACCCGACGCCACCACGTTGACCCGGGCTCCGAGCGAGTCACCGTCACGCCGCAGTTGTTCAATGCAACTCTCGAGCTCGGCCACCGAATCGCGATCTGGAAAAAAGAACGGGTTTTCCGCCACCGCGTCCCAATCGAATTGGTGCGGCACGATAGTTCCGAGCTGCGCGAGATATCCACGAATCTCAACCCCGGCCTGCTCCCGCAAGTATTTGCGGGCGACCGCACCGGCGGCCACGCGCACCGCCGTCTCCCGCGCCGAAGACCGGCCACCACCGCGATAATCGCGGCGCCCGTATTTCTGATGATAGGTGTAGTCGGCATGCCCTGGGCGAAACCGATCCTGTAACTTGCTGTAATCCCGCGGACGCTGATCCTCGTTACGGATAATCAAACCGATCGGTGTGCCCGTGGTGCGGCCTTCGAAGATTCCTGAGACGATCTCAACCGCATCGGATTCGCGGCGCTGAGTCGTAAATCTCGACGCCCCGGGCCGGCGCCGGTCGAGCTCGCCTTGCAGGTCGGCTGCACATAACTCAAGACCCGGCGGACAACCATCGACAACGGCACCGAGCGCGACACCGTGACTCTCGCCAAACGTCGTGACGGTAAACAATATTCCAAATGTGTTGCCTGACATAAGTCGATGTTATCTAACAGTCGCGCCGGACGACAGCGCGGCCGAGGGATTCGGTCAGGTCTTCGGCAACGTCACGCCGATCTGCCCTTGATATTTACCTTCACGATCGCGATACGACACCGCACAGGCCTCATCGGCTTCGAAAAAAATCACCTGGGCGACTCCTTCGTTGGCATAAATTTTCGCCGGCAGTGGCGTCGAATTGGAAAATTCCAGTGTGGCGTGCCCTTCCCACTCCGGCTCGAACGGGGTCACGTTGACGATGATACCGCAACGAGCATAGGTCGATTTGCCCAAGCAGATGGTCAGCACGTTGCGCGGAATTCGTAAGTACTCAACCGTACGCGCTAGTGCGAACGAATTCGGCGGAATGATGCATACCGGGCCGTTGAAATCGACGAAACTTTCTTCATCGAAGTTCTTCGGGTCAACGACTGCAGAGTTAATATTTGTGAATATCTTAAATTCATTCGAGCAACGAATATCGTAGCCGTAGCTTGAAGTCCCATACGATACGATTCGGCCGTCACCGTTGTGACTGATTTGCTCCGGTTCGAACGGCTCGATCATGCCGTGGGATTCGGCCATATGCCGAATCCATTTGTCCGCTTTGATACTCATCGTCGCGGTCGGCTTTACGTATTTTGAATGACGATGGTCGGAAACTTATCGCCGTAGTTCTTCTTGCGAGCCGATAATTTCCCTGCCGTGCGCCGTGCGATACGTCGAAAGGTGGCGGCGATATCGCCGTCGGGGTCGGCCACTACGGTTGGCCGGCCACTGTCAACGTCGGCACGAATTCGCATGTGCAACGGCAGCGTACCAAGATACTCCACGCTGTATTCCTCCGCCATACGCTGCCCGCCGCCGCTGCCGAAGATATGCTCCTCGTGGCCGCACTCGGTGCAAATGTGGGTACTCATATTTTCGATAACCCCCAATACCGGGATCTCCACCTTTTCAAACATCTTATAGGCCTTACGCGCATCCAACAATGCGATGTCCTGCGGCGTGGTCACAATAACCGAACCCGTCACCGGCACTTTCTGCGCCAGCGTGAGCTGAATATCGCCGGTGCCGGGAGGCAAATCGACGATCAAATAATCAAGCTCGTTCCAACGCGTGTCTTTGAGCAATTGCTCGAGTGCCTGAGTCACCATCGGGCCGCGCCAAATCATCGGGGTTTCTTCGTCGATCAAAAAACCGATCGACATTGTCTGCAAATGATAACTGTACAGCGGCTCCATGCTCTTGCCATCCGCCGACTCCGGTTTGGCCTTGACGCCCAGCATGCGCGGTTGGCTCGGGCCGTAAATATCGGCATCGAGCACGCCCACCGACGCGCCCTCGGCCGACAACGCGAGCGCAAGGTTGACCGATACCGTCGATTTGCCGACACCGCCCTTGCCGGATGCAACGGCAATGATGTTCTTGACTCCCGGTAATGATTTGACGCCTTTTTGCACGGAATGGGAGGCGATACTGCTGGATACCGACACCTCGGCGGAGCCGATGCCGTCGACCGATTCCAAATTGGTCTTGAGTAATGCGGCGTATTCGTCAGCCCAACCCTTGGCGGGATAACCCAACACGACATCGACACTGACGCGGTCGCCGTCGATATCGATGCGTTTAATGAATTTCGACGCGACCGGATCGCTATCGGTATTCGGATCGATGACACCCGCCAGCGCCTGTTCCACGACGGACTTGTCAATTACAGACATTGGACTGTGTTCCTACTTGCGTACGGTTACATGCGGCCGGCTACAAAGAGCCGCGCAAGCTGAGGGGCGCCAATGCTACACGGTCGCTCGGAAAATGTCATCGCTGGACGCAACTCGGTACCGGGGAGTGGCCCCGACGTGACATTACTGGCCGCTATTAGCGTAACCTGCTACCGTACGGCGCGATTTGAGCATTACCGTAGATCTTATAGATTATGAACACAACGCCACGCCGAATTCTGGCCACGAGCGCGCTGCCCTACGCCAATGGACCGATCCATTTGGGGCACCTCGTGGAGTACATTCAAACCGATATCTGGGCGCGCTTTCAACGCATAATTGGTAACGAGTGTTACTACGTCTGTGCCGACGATGCGCACGGCACACCCATCATGTTAAAGGCCCGTCGCGAGGATATATCCCCAGAACAACTGATCGCCAAGTTCAGCACTGAGCATCAGGCAGATTTTCGAGACTTTCTTGTTGACTTTGACAATTACTATACGACGCACTCGCCGGAGAACCGTGAGTGTGCGGAAACCATCTATACAAGGCTCAATGAGGCAGGGCATATCACTCGACGTACGATTCGGCAGGCTTATGACCCGATCGAAGATATTTTTTTGCCGGACCGGTTTATTAAAGGCGATTGCCCGGTTTGTAAGACCCCGGATCAATACGGCGACAGCTGCGAAAGCTGCAGCGCCACTTATGTGCCGACCGACCTCGGCAATCCGTATTCGGTGATATCCGGAGCCACACCGGTCGAACGCGAGTCCGAGCACTTATTCTTCAAGCTCGGCGACTTCCAATCGATGTTGGAAAAATGGGTGCGCGGTGACCAATTCCAATCCGAGGTCGGCAACAAACTACAGGAATGGTTCGACATGGGTCTGCAGGACTGGGACATCTCGCGCGATCCACCGTATTTCGGATTTGAGATTCCTGGTGAAACCGGCAAGTATTTTTATGTGTGGCTGGATGCGCCGATCGGTTATATGGCGAGCTTTAAGCATCTGTGTGCTCGAAGCGGCTTGGACTTCGACGAATTTTGGGCTGCCGGTGCGAGTACCGAGCTCTATCATTTTGTCGGTAAGGACATTCTGTACTTCCATACGTTGTTCTGGCCGGCAATGCTCCACGGTGCCGGCTTCCGACGGCCGTCGGCGGTGTACGTGCACGGCTTCTTAACGGTCAACGGCCAGAAGATGTCGAAATCGCGCGGCACATTTATCAGCGCGCGCACCTATCTCGATTATCTCGAACCGGAATACTTGCGCTATTACTACGCCGCCAAGTTGAACAACCGAGTGGAGGATATTGATCTCAATCTCGACGATTTTGTTGCACGCGTGAATGCCGACTTGGTGGGCAAAATCGTAAATATCGCGAGCCGCTGCGCCGGGTTTATTCACAAGCGCTTTGCCGGCCAACTCGGTGCCGAACTCGAGGCGCCGGAGTTGTATAGTCAATTTATCGATCGGCGCGCGACGATCGCTGCGCACTACGAAGATCGCGACTTCGGGCGCGCGGTACGAGAAATCATGGCTTTAGCCGATCAAGCCAATCAATATATCAATGACCGCCAACCGTGGGTTATCGCAAAACATCCCGAACAAGCCCAGCAATTACAAGCAGTGTGCACGGTGGGGCTTAACTTATTTCGCGTGCTAATCGGTTATTTGGCACCGATCGTGCCCACGTTGGCGGACAAATCCGCGGCTTTTCTCGGTACCGAAATTGGCACTGCCGGGTCGTGGAATGCGAGCACCGAGCCACTACTCAGCCATCAAATCGAACCGTTCAAGCACCTTATGAAACGCATTGATCCCAAAGCCGTGGCTAAGGTTGTCGAAGCATCGATTGCCGAAACGCCTGCAGACGACGCGAGCGACGACACCGCGACAACTGAACCGATTGCGGACACCATCACGATCGATGAATTTCAAAAAATCGATCTGCGCGTCGCACGCATCGATTCCGCCGCCTATGTCGAGGGCTCAGACAAATTGCTGGAGCTAAGCCTCGACCTTGGCGCCGGAAAACGCACCGTATTCGCAGGCATCAAGTCCGCCTACGAGCCGCAGCAACTCGACGGCCGCATGGTCGTGGTCGTAGCGAACCTCGCGGCCCGCAAAATGCGCTTTGGCACCTCGGAGGGCATGGTGTTGTGCGCGGGTTCGGGTGACAACGAGTTGTGGTTGCTGGCTCCCGATACGGGTGCGCAACCCGGAATGCGGATTTCCTAGAAATTATATGGCCGCACAACCCATCACGCCCGCTGACATCGACGCATGGCTACCACAGACCCAGTGCCAGCAGTGCGATTATCCGAGCTGCGCAGAATACGCCGACGCAATCCACCGCGGTGTGGCCGACATTAATCAATGCCCGCCCGGCGGCACGGTAACGATAGACGGTCTTGCGGCGCTGCTCGAACGCCCGACGCGGCCACTCAATCCTAAGCACGGCACACACCGGCCGCGCACGCTCGCGCGCATTGTCGAGCCCGATTGCATCGGTTGCACATTATGCATCGATGCCTGCCCGGTCGATGCGATTGTTGGCGCGGGAAAACATATGCACACCGTCATTATTGCGGACTGCACCGGCTGCGAATTATGCGTACCGGCGTGTCCAGTGGATTGCATCGCACTGGATAGCGTGCCGATCCACAACGGCGAGCGCTGGGCGCAATATCGAGCGCGCGATGTACGGCGCGCGCGGCGTCAATTCCAAGCCCGACTCGAACGCCTGGCGCTGCGCCGTGAGCAACGCGAGGCACATCGCGCCAAACGCCGAGCCCGCTCGATCCGCACCGAAATTGCCGCCGCAGTGGCCCGCGTACATGCCAAACGCGGAACCTTGACCGGATGAATAACGCCAAGCGCCATGAGATTTTCCGCCGACTGCGGCAACACAACCCAAAGCCCACGACCGAGTTAGGTTACGAGTCGCCGTTCGAGCTGTTGATCGCGGTCATCTTGTCGGCGCAGGCCACCGACAAATCCGTCAACGCCGCGACCGCGACATTATATAAGGTCGCCAACACGCCGCAGCAAATGGTCGACCTCGGTCCGCAGCGCTTACGCCGATATATTAAAACGATCGGCCTGTACAACAACAAAGCCGATAACATCATGAAGACCTGCCGTCAATTGCTCGACCGCAACAACGGCGAAGTCCCCGCGTCGCGCACGGAATTGGAGGCGCTACCTGGGGTCGGTCGCAAGACTGCCAACGTAGTCCTGAATACCGCGTTTGGACAGCCCACGATCGCGGTCGATACGCATATCTTTCGCGTCGGTAACCGCACCGGCATAGCGCCCGGCAAGACACCGCTGGCAGTGGAACAACGCTTGCTGAAAACCGTACCGGACGAGTTTAAGCCCGACGCCCACCATTGGCTAATTCTGCACGGCCGCTATACTTGTATCGCCCGCAACCCAAAATGTACGGAGTGTTGCATCGTCGATTTGTGCGACTATCGGAGTAAGCGGCTTTTGTCATGACCGTCGCGAGTGGACTCAGTTACGGCCACACCAATCGCGATCGACATGCCGCCGCCGCCGTCGCGCTGGCAATGGAAAAAGCGGGTCTGACTCAGGTCAATGGCATTGTGCTGTTCATGACCCCCGACGATCAGACCGAATTGCAGACCAGTCTGCGGTCCGCGGCACGTACCGGTGGTTGTACCCAGGTGGTGGGCTGCGTCGGCCCGGGGATTCTGACTGACGAAGACTGGGTCGTGGCCGTTCCGGGTGCCGCGGCGTTGGTGTTCGGCGGCGGTATTCGGCTCCTGCCGGGCGTGCACAACCCTTTGAGCCTGTTGCTGAGCAACAGCGAAATCGGCCGGCTGTTGCGCAACGAGTCAACGCCGTTAGTTGGCACGATTACCGCCGATACCGTCGGTGCGGATAGTTTCGCGGTCTGGAATGCGGGCCGACCGACCGTCGACGGCCGGGTCACCGTCACGATCGATGGGGTGCGGGCCGCAACAGGCCTCGCGCAGGGCATTCGCGCGTTGAACGAAGCCAGTACGATCTCCAATGCACGGCAACACGATGTGCTCACACTGGGCAACCAACCGGCACTTGAGAGCCTCGAGATCTGCCAGCGAGAACTGCGTCATCGCGGCCCCGGCGGTGATGACGAATTGATTTACGCGGTTATCGACGACAATAACGACCGACTCGTGAGCCATATCGTCGCGCTCGACTCCGCACAACGTTCAGTCACGCTTGCCGAGCGCGTGGCGGTAGGCCAACGGCTGTGGTGGGGCGTGCGGGATCCGAAATTCGCGGCGCGCGAAATGTCGGACTGTATCGACGATTTGCACCACCAACTCGGCGTTGATCCGCAAGCCGCACTGCTATTTCCATCGGTGCAACGAGGTGCCGAGTTTTACGGAATCCGCGATTATGATCTCGATGCATTGCTGGATCGATTCCCGGATATGCCCATTGCCGGATTGTACGGCCATGACCAAATCGCTCACGTAGACGGCCGGAACCGTATCCTTCAGTTCGCCACAGCGTTGGCATTACTCGCGGCAGTGCCCGATTGATGTACGGTTCCGACCGCCAACAAATGCGCGGCGTATTTTTCGACGCCTGGATAAAATTCCGGAATAATGAGCCATTAAGCGGGGTAGAGCCGTTGATCGTTGCAGTCGCGCAACAACACCCGGAGTATCATGGTGTCCTCGAAAATTCGCAGCAACACAGCCAACAAGAGTATTTTCCCGAACTCGGGGACAGCAATCCCTTTCTTCATATGGGCATGCATATTACACTTCTGGAGCAGTTACAGATGGATACCCCGAAAGGGATACTGGATTGCTTCCGGCAACTACAGGCCAACGGCGACGACGAGCATCAGGCGCAACATCGAATGATGGTCTGCCTCGACGCATATATTCGCCGTATTCAGATCAAAGACGAAGCGGCCGGCGCAGATGACTATTTGGCGTGCTTGCAGTGTCTCGCTCAGACATCCTGATCCGATAGCCCGGATCGACGGAACCTTGGTCTTGATATGTGATCTATCAGCAAAGGTTTATTGCTAAATTTTGATCGATTACGACGCTAAATTGACGACACAAATTACATGCTAATCGACGAAATTGCAGTTACGGAAAATGCCGCCGATGCGGCTGCACCACGCCTTGGCGCACGCGGATTCAACACGACCCTACTAAGCCACGGCATGCCGACGTTGAGCCGCGCCGCGATCAGTCAGCTACAAATCAACCTCGGCAAACTTTGCAACCAGGCCTGCAACCATTGCCATGTCGACGCCGGTCCTAAACGTACGGAAGTAATGGAGTGGCCGACGATGCGGCGTATCATCGATTGGGTGGCCGCACACAGTATCAAAAGTATCGATATCACCGGCGGCGCCCCGGAACTCAACCCGCACTTTCGACAGATGGTGAATGCGTTCGTCGATATGGGCGCGGACGTCATCTCGCGTTGTAATCTCACGGTACTTTGGGAACGCGGTCAAGAAGATCTTGCTGCGTGGTACGCGCAGCGCCGAGTACACCTTGTCTGTTCGCTGCCTTGTTATTCTGAGAGTAACGTCGATGCGCAACGTGGCAAGGGTGTGTTTGGAAAAAGTATTCGCGCACTACAATTGCTGAATCAGCATGGCTACGGTATCGGTTCAGAGCTAACACTTGATCTCGTTTATAACCCCGGCGGCCCGACATTGCCACCGCCTCAAGATCAACTCACCGCCCAATACAAACAGCGGCTGTTTGACGATTTCGGGATTCGCTTCAATCAGTTATTCACGATCACGAATCTGCCCATCAATCGCTTCAAACATTACCTGGAACGAACCGAGCAGCTCGCGAGCTACCAACAACTGCTGGAAGACAATTTCAATCCCAGCACGGTCGAAGGCTTGATGTGTCGCCATCTTGTGAGTGTGGATTGGAAAGGCCGCCTCTACGATTGCGATTTCAATCAAATGCTGGACATGCCGATGCCCACAAGCCGCGGTACATTTCTTTGGGATCTCGACGGCACCCAGATCGAAGGCCAGAAAATCGCCGTCGGCCGGCATTGCTTCGGCTGCACCGCCGGCGCCGGTAGTAGTTGCGGCGGCGCATTAACGTAATTAGACCACGGATCTATGATCCAGCAATGCCGCGTTGGCGGGCGGCCTCAAACAACAAGATGCCCGTCGCCACGGAGACGTTGAGGCTCTCGACCGCGCCCGCCATCGGAATGCTCACGAGAAAATCGCATTTTTCGCGGGTTAGCGCGCGCAGACCGCGTGCCTCGGCGCCCAGTACCACGGCCACGGACTCATTCAGGTCGGCCGCATAATACGGTTGTGGAGCGTCCATAGCCGCACCCACCACCCATAGACCGGCCTGCTGCAAGGCGGCAATCGCGCGGCCGATATTGGGCACGGCAATGATATTTAACGACTCCGCCGCCCCGGCCGCGACCCGCCGCACCGTAGCGGTAACGGCGCTCGAGCGGTCGCGCGGCAGAATTACCGCATCGACCCCGGCGCCTTCGGCACTGCGCAAGCACGCGCCGAGATTGCGTGGATCCTCGATGCCGTCTAACACCAACACTAGTGCCGGATTCGGTAGCTCGGCGACAACCTCATTAAATTCCAACGCCGCGCTACGGCGGCGATACGCGACAATGCCCTGATGCTTAGCACCGTCGGCCGCGCGGTCGATCGCGGCGCGGCTGCATTGCTCGATACCGACACCGTGGCGAGCAGCCGTATCGAGCAAATCTTGCACGCGCCGATCGCGCCGCTCACGGTCAATCAAGATGCGATCGATTTGATCTGGATGGCGCGATAACGCGCCGCTGATGGCATGAAAACCGCATAACACATCGTTAGCCATCGCGATCGTCGTCGCTATGGTCGCCGTTTAGGTCTTCGCACCGACTTTGCCAAACCCTTTCGCTTGCCCTTAACCGCGCCGGTCTGTTTTCCCTTCGCCCGCTCTCCCACGAGGCGAAAATCGATGCGAGCGTCGTCGAGATTGGCGCGCATTACGCGCACGTTCACGATATCGCCGAGACGAAATACCTGTCCGGAACGATCGCCGGTCAGCCGATATTTAACGGGGTCGTAGTGATAATAATCGCTACCTAGCTCGGTGATATGTACCAAACCTTCAATATGACTTTCGATTAGTCGTACAAAAATCCCAAAATTGGTGACACCGCTGATCGTGCCCGCAAACTCGTCGCCGACTTTATCCAGCATAAATTCTACCTTCAACCACTGCTCCGCATCACGAGTCGCGTCGTCCGCACGCCGCTCCGTCATCGAGCAGTGCTCGGAAATATCCTGATGCGCCTGTTTCAGCGATTTGCCGCGCGAACCTTTACCTTTCCGTGTCGACTTGATCATCCGATGCACGAGTAGATCCGGATAGCGGCGAATCGGCGATGTGAAATGGGTGTATAAATCGTAGTTCAGTGCGAAGTGGCCGACTGCCTCAGTGCTGTACACGGCTTGTTTGAGGCTGCGTAACATCACTACCTGAATAATGTCGATGACTTTGGGAAAACGCTGGGCTGCCGTAATTGTATCGGCGTAATCCGCCGCCGTAGGTTTCGCTCCGCCACCCAACTGCAACCCGAGTTCTCCCAGAAAACGGCGTAGGTCGAATAAACGATCCGCATCCGGCACCTCATGGATGCGATACATCGGCGCGTCACAGTGCTCGGCAATGTATTGTGCGGCACAAATATTGGCGGTCAACATGCACTCTTCGATGAGTTTGTGGGCGTCATTGCGTTGCTGCGGCACGATGCGATCGATCTTGTGCTGAGAATCGAAAATAATCTTGGTTTCGGGCAATTCCAGATCGATCGAGCCGCGCTGTTGCCGGCGCCGGCGCAGCAAACCGTACAATTCGAACAGATCGTCCAGGCTACCCTGTAACGATCGATATTTTTTTCGCAATTCCGGTTCGCCGTCCACCAATATCTTTGCGACATCGGTGTACGTCATGCGCGCCTTGGAACGGATCACGGCCTCGTAAAACTTATAGCCCTTGACCGCGCCGCGTTTGCCCAACGCGATCTCGCAGACCAACGCGAGACGTTCGACGTCCGGGCGCAGCGAGCAGACACCGTTTGACAACGCCTCCGGTAACATCGGTACGACTTGATTTGGGAAATACACCGAGTTACCGCGCTTTCTCGCTTCGGCATCGAGACTCGAACCCGGCGTCACGTAGTGACTGACATCGGCGATGGCGACAAACAGCCGCCAACCACCGCCGCGAGGCTCGCAATACACCGCGTCATCATAGTCGCGGGCGTCCTCACCATCGATGGTCACGAACGCCAACTCACGAAGGTCGCGGCGCTTGGCTTGATCGCCCTTGGCAACCGATATCTCGACGGCATCCGCGTCGCGCTGAACGGCGGCCGGCCACTGATGCGGCAAATCGTATTTACGAATCGCGATATCGACTTCCATACCGGGCGCCAGGTGCTCGCCAAGCACTTCCGTTATCCGGCCAGCGGGATGACGGTGACCGACGGGTTGTTGGGTTATTTCCACAACCACGATGTCACCGGGCTTGGCCCCGCCCTTCGCGTTTTCTGCGACCAATACGTCGTGACTGATGCGCCGGTCCTGTGGCGTCACAAAGCTCGCACCCGATTCCTGCACTAGCCGACCCACCAGTGTTTTGTTGTGCCATTCCGTAACTTCGACGATCTCGGCTTCTCTCCGGCCACGGCGATCGATCCGCGCTACCCTCGCCATGACCCGATCACCGTGCATGACTTTGCGCATCTGCCGTGGCGCCAGGTATAGATCGTCGACTTCGGTATCCACCGACAAAAACCCGTAGCCGTCCGGGTGGCCGATAATCCGCCCCACCAACAGATCCATTTTTGCCGGCAACACATACCGGCCGCGCCGATCCACGAGCACCTGGCCCGCGTTTTGCATCCGATCCAAGCGTTGTTGCAATACCTGCTTATCGGCCTTAGTGACTTTGAGCGCCCTACCTAAACGCGCCAACGACGTCGGCTCGCCCTGATCGATCAGGCACTTCAGTATCACCCCACGACGCGGTACGCGGTCGGCCTTGGGGTTACGCTTGGATTTGAATTTTGATTGGGTTTTAGCTACTGCCATTATTTAGAACTGCTCAGAGAAGATATGAATGATGCGTGTCCGCACGCCAGCTTAGTCCGTACTTACCACGGTCGTAGAGTAACGCGGTCGGATTGACAGGGTATTATGTGATCGGTAGAGTTGCCGCCCTTCCGAATGACCGATCAGCCCCACGCCGAGGTGGCGGAATTGGTAGACGCGCTAGCTTCAGGTGCTAGTGGGGGTAACCCCGTGGAGGTTCAAGTCCTCTCCTCGGTACCAGACCGGTGACCTCACCACACCTCTCTACACCCTGTTGTAAGCGGAAGTTTTCGTTTGAGTTGAAGTGATTGTAGGGTGTGGATCGGTCCCTCTGGGCGTCACAGTTAGCACGATTATCGCACGAAGTTCACGCGTGTGTGTTTCTCTTTACTCGACCGCGGGACACGCGACGCAATTCCCCGAGCCCAACATCCTTATGCGGCCAGTGATGAATGAGGCATCTCCGAGGCCGTCTCGAATCGCGCGTTCAATCCACAAATCAAGTTGAGGATGGTTGGAGTACCCTGCCCCAATTGTGTCGTACAACACGGTCATTTGGGCAGGCTAACATCGGCCACAAGCAATCGTACGCGAACGTCGGCAACGGCGATCGTCAGCCGATGATCAGGCCTCTAACTCCCACACGATCCAAAGGGGCCATCGGGAGATTTATTGTCACAATGAGTATATAATCTGCCGATTACATTGGCGGAGATGAATTGACATATGTCCGATCGCCAACACCAACGGGAAGATCCCGCCACCACCTTGAAGCGGCTACGTAAGAGAGTGCTTGGTGGTAGCTACGTGCTGCTTGACAGTATGGCTGCGGATGAACTTGTAGCGGCGCAGAATCTGATATTCAAAGGCGAAGCGGAAATAGTTCTCTCTGCCTGCAAACCATTCCTAGTCGCTAAGCTTGACAGAGTAATCATCGCGTAGCCGCATGAGCTGCTAGGGCTATCGCCGAAGCACGTATGTGCTTTGTCAATTGCGTAGTGAACGATTCGACTTTTTTCTGTGATCATGCTCGATCAACCTCCCATTGTGCAGGTATGCGCGTAACAT
>CAXMMZ010000001.1:0-9453 GCA_964194565.1 Arenicellales bacterium | reverse complement strand
ACTACTATGCAGGCTCGGTATCGCCGTGTGGCGTTCGTCAACGTAGGCCGGTCAGAGGCAAAGCCGAAAACCAACAGAAAAATGTACCAGTCACATCAAATCCACAATGCCGGATTTCGCTTTGCTCTATCCGGCCTACGCGACCCGATTGCCCATAATATGGGTAGCAGACACGGCACGGTCATCACCTAACATGATTAATGCGAACAGCTTATCGGCAATATTGTCGGCAAGTGCTGTGCGGCGCTGCAGAAGTGGCGTCACGGCAGGGTCCAGCACTACAAAATCAGCCTCCTTACCGGTTACAAAATTACCGATGCGATCATCGATGCACAACGCCTTCGCTCCCGCCAGCGTGGCAAGATAGAGCGCACGGAAAGGGGATAGGCTGAATGAATTCAACTGCGTAACTTTGTAAGCGTCGCTTAATACCTGCAACATATTGAATGTCGGGCCACCGCCAACATCCGTTCCCAATCCGACTCGAATACCGTATTCCCATGCGGTTTTTAAATCGAACAGGCCGCTGCCGATAAACAAGTTACAACTCGGGCAAAACGCGACCGACGCGCCCGTTTTGGCCAACCGTTTCCAGTCGTCAGCATCCAGGTGGATACTGTGTGCATACATCGATCGATCCCGCAGCAATCCGTAGCGGTCATACACATCGAGGTAGCTGCGCGATTCGGGAAACAATTTCGCCACTTCAGCGACCTCGGCCTCATTCTCAGCCAGGTGAGTATGTATGTACACATCCGGATATTCGACGGCCAAGTCGGCGCTGCGCTGCAACTGCTGTGGCGATGAGGTCAACGCAAAACGCGGCGTAATCGCATAGCTTAATCGCGCTTCGTTGTGCCAGCGCTCAATGAGTTCCCGGGATTCGGAATACCCGATTTCCGCCGTATCGCGCAAGTACACGGGGCAATTTCGATCCATTAACACCTTGCCCGCAATCAATCGCATATTCTTACGTTGCGCGGCGGAGAATATGGCATCCACCGATTGCGGGTGAACCGAACCCAAAACTAGCGCTGTGGTGGTGCCATTGCGGAGTAGTTCCTCTATGAAAAACTCGGCTACGACCGCCGCGTGTTTGCTGTCAGCAAACGCCCGTTCAACCGGATACGTATATTTTTCGAGCCACGATAACAGTTGCTCCCCGTAGGACGCGATAATATCCGTTTGTACGAAATGAATATGGGTATCGACGAATCCCGGGACGATTAATTTTCCCGAATAGTCGATAATTTTTACATCCTCGGCGAGACTCGGCTGTAAATCCGAGAATAGCCCCACCGCTTGTACTCGCCCATTCGCGACCAACAGCCCACCATCTTCAAAATACGGCGCATCGTGGCTATGTAAGCTATCGCCAGGATCTTGCAAACAGTGCAAGATGGAACCGCGAAATAATTGCATTGGCATTACGATCGGCCGATTATGGTTCGGTTACGATGAGGATTTCATCGGACTCGTCAAATATCCACTCTTCGCAGTTATCACCAGGCCCAACCCGGTCTACGACGATAAATTCCTGATCCGCCACCATTGCCATAAGCGGCGCATGCCAAGTACCGGAGGCATAGTTAATACCTTGGCTACCATTGGAAATAAACGCTTGAAGCTGGTTCACATCCACAGTATCGCCGAGCGGCGCTACAACCACGAGAAACGGATCAACGGACAAAGGAATAAAAGCCTGACTGCCAAGCATGTGCCGCTCTACCAACTGCACGCGTACCGGTGCCACCGTTGGCGTCATACAACGCGCCACGCTGATTGCCGCGCACCCTTCCGACGCGTCGCCGACATCCACACGGGCTAAATCGTGAAATCGTTCCACCGCACCGCGGTTGATCGGAAAGTGGGAGGCACCGCGAGTCTCAACGACATCGCCGAACGGCGCGAACGCCTCGCGCGTCAGGGCCTGGGGAGCAAACGTATACTCTGTCACTAACTTACCTACCTCAACATGAAATGCGACCGAACATGCGTAACCGGCTCACGCCACCATCCGGGAAGATATTCAAACGCACGTAATTGATCGCACCGATGGGACGAATCTGCTCGCGGAATTCGTGGCGCGCATCCATTTCGAGTTTTACTTCGGGCAGTAAGATATCCCAACTCAGACTGTGCGTCGCGATCGATGCAATGTCTGGATTACTGACACACGCGGCCTGGATCGAAGCACGATCGGGATAGTTGCCTTTGAAGTATGCGGTATCGATCTCGATCGAATCGATCTCACCATTGTGACCAAGCGCCATTATTACCCAATCATTACCGGGCGCACGTCGCCGCCGCGTTTCCCATCCGTCACCCATATTGACACCACGACCAGGTGCATTGAGGTTGTGCATACTGCCATAGTGTTCGTCGTTACACGCTACGGCCCGGCCACCGTTGGTCATAGCCAACAAATCCAGATTTTGCGCGGCGTCATAGCGATCCCATTCGGGTTGAATTTCACCGTATACCCGCAACCTCGCAATCCCGCCGTCGGGATAGATGTTGAGCCGCAAGTGGGTATAACGGTGGTCGCTGTCGATGCTCAGATAGTGATGAGAATCGCCAGCAAGATCCGTTTTCGCGACAATCTCCTGCCATTCAGCCGAATCAGCGGGAATAACATCGTCGCTTGTACAGGCTTCGATGGATGCAGCAGGCGGATAGTTACCGGTGAAATGGGTCGTGTCTATATCGACACCGTGGATTATTCCCGCCGCACCCAATCGGACGATACAATGATCATGGCCCGGCTCACGCCGTCGGCGCGATTCCCAGCCGTCCATCCATTTACCATTGTCATCAAACTTACCGGCAATAAAAACCGGGTCGGCGGGGTCGATTAATCGCTCTTTGGCTGCAAAAAAATCGTCGTTAGTATATACAACCTGCGCACCCAATCGCGGTTGCACCAAATTGACCCAGTGATAAAACGGATTCGCTTCGGTTATAATATCAGACATATGTCGTAGTGATTAGTAAGTTGATTTAGCTGACACCAACGCCGTTCGACCGATCCACAATTGCTTGCAATCGAAACTTGGCGATTTTATGGATCTCGCTAATCGCACGTCGAAATTCTGTATCGTAGCCATTCTCCAATCGTTCCTGAAACGCCGCCAGAATCGCGTCGCGGTTACTACCTCGAACCGCCATCACGAATGGAAATTCGAACTTATTCTTATAGGCATCGTTATACCGTTGGAATCGAGAAAACTCATCAGCCGAACATTGATCGATGCCGGCACTGCTTTGTTCCGACGTAGACTCGGCAGTCAATGTACCACTGACCGCAGCACGCCCCGCCAAATCCGGGTGCGCCCGAATCAGTTGCAAGCAACGTTCGCGATCCGCACCGTCAACACTTTGAGCCAAAGCCACTGCCAAACCGTCGGCGCTATCGTGCCCAGCGTCGAGCCCGCGCTGCCAGGTTAATTCGGCGACCCATGGTGAGTGCTCATACACACCTCCAAAACACGCAATAAAGCCGGCCATTGGCATCCCGCTGGGTCGGAATTTAAACGCTCCCGATTTATCTCCCATCGGCCCGCCTCCTCAATTACCAGAATACGGATGATGCGCTTCCCAATGCCGGGCGATATCGATTCGCCGCGCGACCCAGACCGCATCGTGTTCTTGGATATAGTCGAGGAAACGCGTAAGCGCGCTCGCACGCCCGGGTCGACCGACGAGCCGGCAGTGCAACCCAACCGACATCATTTTCGGCGAGTGTTCGCCTTCGCGATAAAGCGTGTCAAACGCGTCTTTCAAGTAGACAAGAAACTGCTCGCCGGAGTTGAATCCCTGCGCTGTCGTGAACCGCATGTCGTTCGCATCCAACGTATACGGCACGATGAGCTGCTGAGCTGTGTAATTGGAATCCCAATACGGCAAATCGTCGGCATACGAATCCGCGTTGTACACAAATCCGCCTTCTTCGCACACCAACCGATGCGTATGCGGGCTGCAACGACCCAAATACCACCCAAGCGGCCTGCTACCCGTAACTTCGGTATGAATCTCGATAGCGCGACTTAAGTGTTCGTGTTCCACCGCTTCGTCAATATTCTGATAATCGATCCACCGGTAGCCATGGCTCGCGATCTCCCAATCGGCCTTCAGCATGGCGTCCGCCACCGCCGGATTGCGTTGCAGCGCCATGGCCACACCAAATACCGTGACCGGCAAACCACGTTCGGTAAATATTCTGTGTAATCGCCAGAATCCTGCACGAGATCCATATTCATATATGGATTCCATGTTCATATGCCGTACGCCCTGCAGCGGTTGTGCGCCTACGATTTCCGATAAAAATGATTCGGACGCCGAGTCACCGTGCAAAACGCAGTTCTCCGCCCCCTCTTCATAATTGATAACGAACTGTATGGCGATGCGAGCCGCACCAGGCCATTTCACGCGCGGCGGTGTCGCACCATAACCGATCAGGTCGCGAGGATAGTCACCCGAAATCATCACGAGATACGAAATAACATTATTGGGCCGCCGCGCCCGCTTCCATCCAAGCGGCAATAATCGCTCGTTCCTCCGCGGTCATCTGGGTCAAATTGCCAATCGGCATGGCCTGAGTCGTTACGGTCTGCTGATGTATCTGCGTCGCTTGGCTCGCGATCTGATCTGCGGTATCGAAGACTACACCTTTGGGCGGCGCGGAGAATCCCGCTTGTGTGGGTGCTGCAGCATGGCAGCTCGTACAACGTGACTGAATGACGCTACGAACTTGCGCAAATAACTCTTTCGGCGTCTGCACATTCGTGGTCGCATCGGCCGTGGGCCTAGGCGCTATCGCGACGATTACCCCTGCTAACAACAAGACAGCCACAGCGAGCGGCACCGGTGATGCTTTGCCAAAATGGCGCGCCACAAAATAAATCCGTATCAGCGCACCCGCCAACGAAATTATGATCAAGACTAGCCAGTTGTACGGATGCGCGTAACTCAGCGCATAATGATTGCTAATCATGACGAACAATACCGGCAAGGTAAAATAGGTATTGTGCACCGAACGTTGCTTGCCGTTGATGCCATGAATCGGGTCGGGGTCGCGTCCCTCTCGGCTCGCGTTCACCAACTCTGCCTGACCCGGGATAATGACGAAGAATACGTTCGCCACCATGATGGTTCCGAGCATTGCAGCAAAATGGATGTATGCGCCGCGCCCACTGAACACCTGACATAATAAATAGGCCGCGATGCTGACAAAAACGAACAAGACCGCGGCAAGCTTGAATTCATCCTTGCCGAGCCGCGAACGGCATAGTCCATTGTATGCGAGCCAACCGCCAAGCAACGTACCCATGCCGATAATTACCGCCACTGGTTTGCTAAGACCCGCCACAGACGGGTCAATCAAATAGACTTCGGCGCCGTACCAATAAATCAGCGCCAGCAAAAACACACCGGACCACCAAGTGCTGTACGCTTCCCATTTAAACCAATGTAACGTTGCAGGCAGAATCGGCGGTGTTACTTTGTATTTCTGCGCATGGTAGAAACCGCCGCCGTGCACGGCCCATAACTCGCCACCGACGCCGCGATCCGCGTCGCTCGCTTGTTTGGGAGGTAATAAATGATTATCGAGCCAAACAAAATAGAACGATGCACCGATCCATGCGATACCGGTGATCATATGGACCCAACGACCGAGCAAATTCAACCAATCGATGATGTACGCTTCTAACATTTTCTAGCTAGGGGACACTCGGTCATGACACCACCGATAAAGATGTCGGCGGTGTCATGACCGGGGGCGGGTTCGGTGTTACTTAGGCAGCTTGCCCTGCACGCCTTCGACGTAATATCCCATTTTTTGGAGATCGCCATCACTGATGGTTGTTCCAGCCGCCACCTGGACGGTACCGTCCTGGTCGGTGACCGGACCCTGGAACGGATGAAATTCGCCGCTTTTGATGGCGGCTTCGGTTTTCGCGACGAGATCCCGGACATCCTGCGGAACGGCATCATGGTATGGAGCCAACGACACCATTCCCTGCGGAATACCGTCCCACACGTCGCTCGATTTCCAGCCGCCGTCCATTACTTCGTTTGCTATTCGCGCGTAGAAATCTCCCCAATGATGGGTAACAGCAGTAAGGTGTGCGTTGGCGCCGTGCTTGGACATATCGGAGTGATAACCAATCGCCCATGCACCCTTCTCGTCCGCCGCCTGCACGATCGCCGTGGAATCAGTGTGATGGGTGAGTACGTCGGCGCCCTGAGCGATCAAGACGTCGGCCGCCTCGCGTTCGCGACCCGGATCGAACCAGGAATTGGTCCAGATAACCTTGGTTTCTGCCTTCGGATTGACGCTACGCATTCCCATAGTAAAAGCGTTGATGCCCATCACCACTTCCGGAATTGGAAACGCTGCCACATAACCCGCTATATTTGATATGGACATTTTACCTGCCACAATCCCGGACAAATAACGCCCTTCATAGAAGCGCACATTGTAGGATCCGACGTTGTCGGCCCGTTTATAACCAGTGGCATGTTCAAAGGTGGTTTTAGGAAAGCGCTTCGCGACTTTGAGCGTGGGGTTCATATACCCAAACGACGTCGTAAAAATAAGATTATAGCCGTCAGCCGCGAATTGCCGAATAACACGCTCGGCCTCCGCACCTTCTGGAACACTCTCGATGTATTTGGTCTCCACCTTACCGGCCAATGTTTTTTCCATTTGCAACCGGCCCTCATCGTGCTGAAATGTCCAACCCGCGTCGCCAATCGGACTTACGTATACGAAACCGATCTTGAGGGGCTCCTGTGCAAATCCTGGTTGGCTAAAACTCACTCCCATGAGGACGACAACGAACTTACTAAAAAACGACTTGAATCTAGAACTTCTTATCATAGTAAATGCCTCCAATTACTTATGCAGCGGGGTGGTACGCCTTTCCCAATGAGACCGGCGCGTTCAATCGTATGGTGTTGATATCGCGTGAGATCAACACCAATACTAAAATGGTGGCTAAATAGGGCAAGGCCGACAACAATTGGGACGGTAAATCTACACCAAATCCCTGTATGTGAAATTGGACGATAGTGACACCACCAAATAGATAAGCGCCTATCATCACCCGTGCCGGACGCCAGGTGGCGAACACCACCAGCGCCAGCGAAATCCAACCGCGCCCCGCGGTCATTGCCTCGACCCATAACGGGGTATAGACCAATGCGAGATACGCGCCGCCAAGACCTGCCATCGCGCCGCCAAACAATACTGCCATATAACGAATGCGAATCACCGGATAGCCTATCGCGTGCGCGGACTGTGGCGATTCTCCGACTGCCCGCAATAGCAAACCCGATTTGGTCCGATATAGAAACCAAGCCACCGCCGCAAACACCACGAATGAAAAATATAACAACGGGTCGAGCGAAAATAGTAGCGGCCCGACGATGGGAATTTCACTTAATCCGGGAATCACAACGGATTGAATGCCGGTCAAAGATTCGCTGGTGTAGTCGAGACCGATATAGGCGCTGAGCCCCACCCCAAAAATAGTCAGTGCGAGTCCGGCGGCCACCTGATTGGCCTGAAACGTGAGAGTTAACACCCCAAATAATGCCGCCATCGCCGCGCCTGCCATTATCGCCGCGCCGACACCAAACCACAGATTGCCACTTTCCGCCGCCACCGCGAATCCGCACACCGCACCCATCAACATCATGCCTTCCACACCCAGATTCAAAACGCCGGATTTTTCGGCCACCAGTTCACCCAGTGCGGCATAGACCAATGGCGTCCCGGCGCCAAGCGTGGCCAACAGAATCCCAATCACGGTTTCCGTCACGATGCCGAGCCTTTGACCGACAACACGACGGCTGCCCGAGCCACACGTAATCGGAAGTTGATGAATAAATCGGCGGCCAACAGATAAAACAGTAATACACCTTGAAACACGCCGGTGATGGCCGATGGCAAACCGAGATCCATCTGTGCGGTTTCACCACCCAAATACAAAAGCGACATCAGCAAACTGGCCAACATAATTCCAACCGGGTGCAATCGACCAACGAACGCCACGATTATGGCCGCGTACCCATATCCTGGCGACACCGAAGGCAACAACTGCCCAATTGGTCCAGCTACCTCACATAGTCCCGCCACTCCAGCCGCACCACCGCCTACCAGCAGACCGGTCCACACCATACGGCTGCGCTTAAAACCGGCATACCGTGCGGCGAATTCGGCCATGCCGACGACCTGCATCTGGTAACCGACGAAACTCTTGCGCACAAAAACCCAACCCAATATCACCGCACCCAGTGCAAGCAAAATACCGATGTGCAGGCGCGTTTCGGCAAGAATGATCGGCAGCGTGCCCGCATCGGAAAAGATCCGCGATTCTGGAAAATTGAACCCGTCCGGATCACGCCACGGGCCATGCACGAGATAACTTAGAACTAACACCGCCACGTAATTCAGCATGAGGCTTACGAGGATTTCGTTGGTGCTGAACCGAGTGCGTAGAAATGCGGGAATCGACGCCCACATCATGCCGCCGAATGCTCCGAATACAATCATTGCCGGTAGCAACCAACTGCTTTCAGATTCATAAAAATACAAGCCGAGACCGCCGCCGAAGATCGCGCCCATAGTTAGTTGCCCCTCGGCGCCGATATTCCAGACGTTGGCACGAAAACCAATCGCCAAACCGACTGCGATTAACATCAACGGCGCCGCCTTAACACCTAACTCACCCAATCCGTAGAGATCGTCGATGGGTGCGATAAAAAACGCATGGAATGCCAACAATGGATTTAGACCAATCAGAATCGAAAAGATCAGCCCCGTTACCAGCGTCAAGCCCACCGCGATGAGCGGAGACAAATAGCTCATCAGCCGTGACGGTTGCGGCCTGGGTTCGATTTTAAGCAACGTCGGACACCTGCTCCTTTCCGGCGCCCGGAAAAATTCCGCTCATCCACAACCCAATTTCTTCCATATTGGTATCGGCCGTCGACGTCACGGGGGATAATCGCCCTTCCGCGATGACCACAATCCGGTCGCAAATTTCGAACAGCTCTTCAAGCTCCTCCGAAATCACCAGCACCGCCACTCCGTCATTGCGCATATCGATGAGCGCCTGACGAATAGCGGTCGCGGCACCGACATCGACGCCCCAGGTCGGCTGTGCCGCCACCAGTACTTTCGGTTTCTGCAAAAACTCGCGGGCAACGATGAATTTTTGCAAGTTGCCGCCGGATAGACTCTTGGCCGGTGCCTTAATCCCTCCACAGCGAACGTCAAAATCCTGCACACAACGTTCGGCAAAATGCTCCACTTTATGGGGCTTTATGAGGCCAAACTGAACCATGCCGTTGCGATGCGCGGTCAGTAGAGCATTTTCCGTAAGCGACATGGGCGGCACAGCACCGCGCCCGAGTCGTTCTTCCGGTATAAACACGAACCCGGCA